>CAYYMX010000001.1:0-42125 GCA_964473045.1 uncultured Alphaproteobacteria bacterium
AAAAATGTCTTGAAAAAAAAATATGGAAAAAAAAATAAGATTAGGAATTAATATAGATCATGTAGCAACTTTAAGAAATGCTAGAAATGAAGATTTCCCCAACCTTATTGATATTGTTAAAATACTAAAAAAATCAAAAGTTGACAGTGTCACTGTTCATCTTAGAGAAGATAGAAGACATATAAAAGATAAGGATGTTATTGAAATAAAGAAAAAGAATATTTTACCCTTAAATTTAGAAATGGCTGCAACAAAGGAGATGAAAGAAATTTGTATACGCCAGAAACCTTTTGCATGCTGTATTGTTCCTGAGAGAAGAGAAGAATTAACAACTGAAGGAGGTTTGGATGCAAAAGGTCAAAAAAATTTTCTTGGAAACTTTTTACCTGCAATTTTAGAGCGTGGAATTAGAGCATCGCTATTTATTGATCCTGATGTTCAGCAGATCAAAACTGCCAAAGAACTTGGTGTAAATGCTGTGGAATTACATACAGGAAAATATGCACGATTATTTAAAGAAGGTAGATTCAAAGGTGAATTACGAAAAATATTATCGGCTGCTAAAGTTTGTTCTGATTTAGGATTAGAATGTCACGCTGGCCATGGACTTAATTTTTTAAATGTGACAAATATTTCCTCAATCCCAGAAATTTCAGAACTCAATATTGGACATTTTCTTATTGCTAATTCAATAATCTTTGGACTTGAAGAAACATTAAAAAGATTAGTGAAAATGGTTAATTATTCTGGTAAGTAATAATAATACACTTTTAATCTAAGATTTTTATTTATTTTTTTTTAAATGTTTTTTTTAAAAAAAAAAAAAAAAAGTTTAAAGGTAATTTTTTGTCACTATTCTATGCTATTCTTGCCGCTCTTATCTTAAGAAGTTTTTTTTATGAACCTTTTAGTATTCCATCAGGGTCAATGTACCCTAATCTGTTAGTTGGTGACTATTTATTTGTTTCCAAGCATTCGTATGGTTTTTCAAAACATTCTTTTCCATTTAGTTTCCCTTTAGTACCAGGTAGAATTTTTTATAAAAAACCTGAAAGAGGTGATGTGGTTGTTTTTAAAACTCCAGAAGATAATAGGACAGATTATATTAAAAGATTGATAGGTCTTCCTGGTGATAAAATTAAGATGATCTCTAATGCAATATATATTAATGATCAAAAAATTAATAGAGTTTTTATGATGAATGAGAAGTATAAAGATTTTGATGTTGAAGTTTTCCAAGAAATTTTACCAAGTGGCAAAAGCTACAATGTTTTTGAATATAAAAAAAGTATCATGAATATTACAAATGACTTTAAAGAGATAATTGTTCCGGATGGTAGTTTTTTTGTATTGGGTGATAACAGAGATAATTCTCAAGATAGCAGGTTTATTGGTCCAATACCGAAACTAAATTTTGTAGGTAGAGCTGAGGTGGTCTTTATTTCTTTTGATACTAAGATTGGTAGTTTTCTTAAATTTTGGACGTGGTTTCCAGCTCTCAGAAAAAATAGATTTTGGGTAAGTTTATTACCTGATGAAAAATAATAATTGTTTTTATGAGTGAAAATTTACTTTTAATGGAAAAAATTAATTATTCTTTCGATAATAAATTGTTGTTGGAGATTGCATTGACTCATCCAAGTTACAATTTAATTTCTAAAAAAGAAAACTATGAGAGACTTGAGTTTCTTGGTGATAGAGTTCTTGGATTAGTTATTTCTGAGAAGCTTTTTAAAAAATTTTATAATGAGTCTGAGGGTGAACTTGCTAAAAGATTTTCTTATCTAGTTTGTAAACAAACATTATTAAATGTTGCAAAAGATTTGCAGATTGAAAGGTTTTTAAAAATACATGAAGATTTTAATGGTTTGGCAAATGATTCTATCATTGCCAATTCTCTTGAAGCATTGATTGGTGCGGTGTATTTGGACTCTAACTTAACCAAAACATCTGAGATTATTTTAAATCTTTGGGAAAAATATATTAAAAAACATACATATCCTCCACTTGATCCAAAATCTCAACTTCAAGAATGGTGCTTAAAAAATAATAAAACATTACCTACGTACAATGTTTTAAATAAAGATGGACCTGATCACAAACCAACTTTTACAGTTGAAGTTGTTTTGCCAGAGGGTTTTTCTGAGTATGCAAATGGGAGAAGCAAACAAGAAGCTGAGATTAATGCTGCAAAAAAATTAATCGAGAAAATAGTTGAGTAAAAAAAGATGTGGAATAATTTCTTTAACTGGTTTTTCAAATGCAGGAAAATCTACATTAATAAACAGATTAATTAATAAAAAAGTTTCGATTGTTTCCTCAAAAGTTCAGACCACTAGAAATGAAATTAGAGGAATTATAAATTATGATTGTGCCCAGTATATCTTTATTGATACGCCAGGCATTATTAAGAATCCTAAAAAAATTAAAGAGAGTCATTATTTAAATCCCAAGGATTTTAATCAAATTGATATAAACCTATTTATTTTTGACTCGTCAAAAGAAAAATTACCTAGAGATATTAAAGCAATAAATGAAACTCTTGCAAATTTTAAAAATAATATTTTGGTTTTAAATAAGATTGATTTAATTCCAAAAAAAGAGTTGCTTAGTATTTCAATGAAAATGAATGATTCCTTTAAATTTTCTGAAACATTTATGATTTCAGGAAAAAAAAATCTGGGGATAATCTTCTTATTAAAAAAAATTAAAGACTATTTACCAGAAAAAAAATGGATATATAAAACTTCTTCATTTACAGATAAGAATTTAGAATTTCAGATTTCCGAAATTACAAGGGAGAAAGTATTTCAACTTATAAATCAGGAGTTGCCATATGAACTTAAAATAGTTTCGTCCATTAAAAGAATAAGTGGTAATATTAAAATCTTTCAAAGTATTGTTATCTTTAAAGAATCTCATAAAGCTATAATTATTGGAAAAAATGGTAGTAAAATTAAGCAGATTGGGATGAGAGCGCGTGTTGATATAGAAAAAATATTTAAAAAAAAGATTTATCTAGATTTAGTTGTTGTTGTTAAAAGAAGTATAAAGAGTCTTGAATAATGAAAGTTTCTGACCATGGTTTTTTTTTAGCAAGTAGAAACTATAGTGAAAAAACTAAAATTATTCATGTTTTCTCCAAAGAGAATGGTGTTGTCAAGGGTTTAACTAGGCAAAAGAAAAATTTATATTTAATAAACCTTGATCGAATGCATTTTATTTGGAAATGTAAAGATAGGAATGGACTGGGTTTCATAACGTTTGAAGTGCAAAAATCTTCTTACAGTGATAGTCAAGATTATATCAAAACACTTATTAAGGCTTCAGCATCTGAATTATGCTTGAAATTTTTACCAATTTGGCAAAAGAATGAGGAGATTTTTGAAGATTTAGAAGATCTAATAATCTTTTTTGAAAAATTAGACTCGTTATCTATATTGTCCAAATATATTTTTTGGGAAATGAATTTTTTAAGAAACTTAGGTTACGGACTAAATCTTAATAAATGTTCGGTAACAGGAGAACCAAATGCTCACTTTTTGTCTCCAAGATCTGGTAATGCAGTTTGCTATGAGGTAGGAAAAAAATATGAAAATAAATTATTTAAAATACCTAATTTTTTGTTAAATAACTGTTCTGTTATCAACAAAAACGAACTAGCTGAAGCTTTGAAAATTTCAGGGTATTTTTTTTACAAAATTTTAAATGACAAAAAGTTAAAATTGATTTTTAGAGATCAAATACTAAAAAAATTAAGTGACTAAATCATTCTTAATAGTCCACTTTCCATCAAAAAAAAACTCTACGCTATTGAAAGTTATTTTGTAGTCCATTTTAGTTGAATTTTTAACCCAATACCCAAGGTAAAGATAAGGCAATTCTTTTTTCTTAAGATTTTCTAGCAATCTCAAGATTAAATTTTTACCAAGTCCAAAATTTTTATAATCAGGATCATAGAAACTGTAAACAGCAGAATAACCATCTTCAAGAACATCTACCAGTATTGATCCATACAAAACATTCCAACTGTCAAAAAGATCAAAAACCAACTGTTTACATGATTTATTGTATAAAAAATTTTCAAATTCTTTTTTTCTCATTTTATGCATTTGTCCATCCAAATGCCTTGCTTTAGAATATTTTTTAAATAAATTAAATCTTTTATTAACAAATTTCTTCTCTTCTTGTCTAAACTTTAAACCTTTATTCAAATTCAAATTTCTTTTACTGCTTTTGGTGAATTTAAAATTCATCACATTGATTCTTGATGAAATACATGATGAGCATTTTTCACATATTGGTATATACATGTGGTCCAGATTTCTTCTAAAACCATTTCTAGTTAATTCACTAATCAGTAAATTGTCATTTGAAGAATTATTTAAATCTATATAAAGTCTTTTTTCAATATTGCCTTTTATATATGAACATGGAAATCCAAAAGATCTTTTAAAAGTAATTTTAGTATTTTTGTAAATATCCAAATCAAGTCAACGCTAGAAGTTGAATGTCAGCAACATTAGTATTAGTTCCATTTATTATGACAAGTGATTCAATTTTTTGCAAGACGTTGTAGGAGTTATTATTTTTTAATTCATTAGATAAGTTTATTTTTTTTCTTTTAATTTGATCCAATGAATCATTATTAATTATTGCTCCTGCGGCATTCGTTGGGCCATCACGACCATCTGTGCCTGCAGATAATATTGTGAATTGAAGTGATGGAATTTCCTTTTTTACTTTTCTTAGAAACTGTAAAGCAAACTCTTGATTTCTTCCACCTTTTCCTTCCCCGGTAATTTTAACAGTTGTTTCACCTCCAGAGATTAAAATTATTGGTTTTTTAAATTTATTTTTTTTTAGATTATCAACAAAAATTTTGGCTAAGTCTATAACAGTTTCATCCACATTGGTAATCCAAATTTTGGATCTAATTTTATTCTTGTCGCAGAATTCTTTTAAATTTTTTAGGCATAGATAATTACTTCCAATGAGGGTGTTTTTAGAAATTTTAAATATACTATCGTTTTTTTTTGGTGTCTCAAGTTTAGGGTCAGTTAATCCTTTTTGAAAAAAAAACCTATTCTTTTCCGAAATCTTTTTCCAAATCTTTCGTTTTATTAAAATTCTTTTTACATCTGCAAAAGTAGTTTTGTCTGGGACTGTGATACCACTTGCAATTGAACTTAAATCATCACCTATAACATCTGAAAGAATAAAACTATGAACTTTAGATGGGTTGCAAATTTTCACTAGATTTCCACCTTTAATCTGTGATATGTGTTTTCTTACAGTATTAATTTCTGAAATATTTGCTCCTGATTTGAGAAGTAATTCATTTATTTTGATTTTTTGTTTTAGTGTGAATTGTTTTACTGGCAAAGGTAACATTGCCGATCCTCCACCAGAAATAAAAACTAAAACTAAATCATTTATTGTAGATCTTTTAAGATATTTTACTATATATTTTGAGGCCTTTAATCCATTTTGGTTTGGTATTGGATGCCCTGAAACAAAACAATTAAATCCTTCAACTTTTTTGAAGTTTTCTTTATTTACAACAACAACACCATTTTCTATTTTGCACTTAGATTTTGACAAAATTTTTTTAATTGTTTCTGCCATGTCAACTGCAGCTTTT
Source organism: uncultured Alphaproteobacteria bacterium (assembly GCA_964473045.1). GTDB lineage: Bacteria > Pseudomonadota > Alphaproteobacteria > Methylaequorales > Methylaequoraceae > CAYYMX01. The sequence goes on from CAYYMX010000001.1 coordinate 5,645, forward strand.
CCTACACAAATTGTGTATATTCTTTCAATATTCTGGTAAGTACATTTTTCTGAAGAATCTTTTACCGTAATACAGTTTTTATTAACACTAATAAAGTTTTTAAGAATATTTCTTGGTTGTACTCTTGAAATGCCATAATTGAAAATTCGAAGGAGTAGTTTATTTAAATTTTTTTTTTTCCCTTCAACCCTAATAGAGTTCATTGCAAAATTACACTACCCTATCTCGTGGTTCCTTATTATCAAAAAAAGCACATATATTTTCAAATACTCTCATTCCCATCGCTGTTCTTGTTTCTTCGGTAGCACTTCCAAGGTGTGGGAGCAAAAACACATTTTTTAACTCTAGAAGTTTTGAATTAACTTTTGGTTCCGCTTCATAGACATCAAGTCCAGCTCCTTTAATGATTTTTTCTTCAAGAACTTTAACTAAATCATCTTCAACCACAATGTCACCTCTGGCTGTATTGATAAGATATGCCGTTTTTTTCATTGCAGATAAGTTTTTGTAATTCATTAAACCTTGAGTTTCCTGAGTTGATGGGCAATGCAATGAGACAAAGTCAGCCTCAGAAAGAAGATCTTCGATATTTTTACAAGCTTTTGCTTTAAATTTACTAACCACTTCTTGATTGTCAAAATAAGGATCAAAAAAAATTATTTTCATACCAAAGCCGAAATGGGATTTTTGAGCCATTGCTTGGGCAATTCTCCCCATGCCCACCAAACCAAGAGTTTTTCCAGTAACTTTTGTTCCCATCATATGGGTAGGCCTCCAACCAGTCCATTCCTTCTTTCTGACATGGTATTCTCCTTCAGACCCTCTTCTAGACACTCCCAACATTAGAAGCATTGCAATGTCAGCAGTGCAATCTGTAAGAACTTCTGGAGTATTTGTAACAACAATATTTTTTGATTTAGCAGACTCAATATCGATATTATTAAAACCTACTCCAAAGTTTCCAATAATTTTAACTTTTCTATCTGAACATGAAATAATATTTTGATTTATTTTATCGGTAACTGTTGGCAGCAAAGCATCATACTCTTGCATTGCTTTAACAAGTTCTTCTTCAGTTAAGGGTTTGTCCTCATTATTTAGAGTTGTTTGAAAATTTTCTTTTAGCCTTTCTTCAACGGAATCAGGCCATTTTCTTGTTACTAATATTTTATAATTTTGCATTTTCTTCTATAAAGTTTTTCTCCAATATTCAGAAGCTGCTGCAATTCCACTACCCGGTTTAACTGAAAACCCACAGTCAATCATTGCCATTTCTGCACCTGAAATTGCTGCTGCTACTTGGAGTTCATTTAAATCACCTAAATGCCCAATCCTAAAAACTTTTCCTGCCACTTTTGTTAATCCCGCACCAAGTGAAAGGTGATACTTTTGGAATGCCGTGGATATAACTTCTTTTGCATCTTTGTTTTCGGGAACAACGATGGCAGTCACAGTATCGGAATGCCAATATTTATCTTTGGCACACAAATCTAATTTCCAACCTTCAATCACAGCCTTTCGAACTCCTTCAGCAATTCTGTTATGTCTTTTGAAAACATTTTCTAACCCTTCTTCGAAAATCATATTACATGACTCTTGAAGTGCTCTAAGCATTGGTATTTGGGGAGTATAAGGGAAATAACCATCCTTATTTGTTGCTATTTGATCCTCCCATGAAAAATAACATCTTTTCAATTTTGCAGAACTGTGAGCCTCAAGGGCTTTTTGACTAACACACATAATTGCCATGCCTGATGGTAACATAAATCCTTTCTGAGAGCCTGATATTGCACAATCAACTCCCCATTCGTCCATTTTAAAATCAATTGAAGCAATAGAACTAACTCCATCAACAAAAAGGAGGGCAGGGTGACTGGCAGAATCAATTGCATCTCTGATATCCTTTACATGAGATGTAACTCCTGTAGCTGTTTCATTTTGAGTTACACATACAACTTTGATTTCTTTGTTAGTATCTGCCTTGAGAATTTTTTCAACATCTTCTGGTGGTGTTCCAGTTCCCCATTCTCTATCAATTATCTGAGTGTTTAAGCCTAATCTTTCAAACATGTCTGCCCATAAATGGCTAAATTGCCCATATCTATAAATCAAAACTTTTTCATTTGGAGACATGGTACTTGTAATTGCTGACTCCCATGCACCAGTGCCTGACCCTGGGAATAAAAAAACTTGTCCTTTCTCTGATTTAAAGACTTTTTTAACGTCTTTATAAAGAGGAATAGTGAGTTCAGGTATTTCTGGGTTTCTTTGGTCTTCAGATGAAATATGCATTGCATTTAAAATTCTTTCTGGAATATTAGTTGGGCCTGGAATAAAAATATGAAATCTTCCTGGATGTTTTCGTGCCATTTGAATCTCCTAATTTGTTATGCGGTAGGTTATTTTTTAATCTTATAACACTCAAAAATCAAGTTTATTATTAGATTATTTCAATAGTAGATTTACCGCTTCTTTGGAGAAGTATGAGAAAATTAGATCAGCTCCAGACCTTTTAATGCATGCTAAACTCTCAAGAATAATCTTATCATAATCAAAGATTTTTTTTTCTGCAGTATTTTTAATCATCGAATATTCCCCACTAACTTGAAATGCAGCAATTGGAACCAAACAATTATCTTTTAGATCTCTGACAATATCTAGATAATATCCCGCAGGTTTTACCATAACAATGTCTGCACCTTCATGAATATCTTCGAGAGATTCTTTTATTGATTCTCTTCTGTTTCTGTAATCTATTTGATAAGTTTTTTTATTTGATTTTCTTAATTTTTTTTGGCTTCCAAGTGCATCTCTAAACGGAGAATAAAAATTAGAACAAAATTTTGAACTGTAAGATAATATGCAGGTATCAAAGAATCCATTTTTTTCCAAACTTTCTCGAATGATTTTAATTCTCCCATCCATCATATCGCTAGGTGCTATAACTTTACATCCATTATGTACAAAATTTAAAGACATTTTTTCTAAAATCTTTATAGTTCGGTCATTCTCAATTTTTCCTTTGGAATTTGTTATACCATCATGTCCAGTTTCGGTGTATGCATCAAGTGCAACATCGCAAATTGTAATTAAATCAGGAAACTCTTTACTTATTTTCTTCAAAAGTCTACAAACTAAGTTGTTTTCGTTATAACTCTCGCAAGCATCATGGGTTTTTTTTTCATCTGGTATCTTTGGAAATAATGAAATAGCCTTTATCCCAAGTTTACTAATCTCACCCAATTCATGTATTAACTCGGATTCAGAAAATCTCCTTATCCCAGGCATTTTTTTAATTAAAGCTTCATCATTTTTTTCTCTAACAAAATAAGGCATTACCAAATCATCGATTTTTAAAAAACTTTCGGCAACAAGGTCTCTTAAAGATTTTGAGCTTCTCAACCTTCTCCCTCTATGAAAGGGATAACCTCTAGAATTGAATTGCATGGTCTAGGACTTTTCTAGTGCCTGTTCCAAATCTTCAAGTATATCATCAATATGTTCAATTCCTACAGAAAGCCGAATATATCCCGGCGTAACACCCGTAGCTAACTTTTCATCTTCAGATAGTTGAGAATGTGTTGTTGAAGATGGATGAATTGCTAGAGATCTAGAATCACCGATGTTGGCAACATGATAAAAAATTTTCAAATTATTTATAAATTTCTTACCAGCTTCTTCTCCAGCCTTTAACTCAAAACCTACTAAAGCACCAAAACCCTTTTTGAGATATTTTTTTGCCCTATCAAGTTGTTGACCTTTCATCAAACCTGGAAATATAACTTTTTCAACCTTTTGATGTTTATTGAGAAAATCTGCAACTTTTTTTGCATTTTCACAATGTCTTTGCATTCTTAAAGGAAGCGTTTCGAGACCTTGTATAAATGTAAATGCATTAAATGGGCTCATTGATGAACCGAGATCTCGTAATAAAGTTACTCTTGCTTTTAAAATATATGCAATTGGTCCTAAGGGTTTTGCTGCTTGAGACCATACTGCACCGTGATAACTAGGGTCAGGAGAATTTAACATCTTGAACCTATCCCCAGCCGCTTCCCAATCAAAATTGCCTCCATCTACAATCATTCCTCCAATTGAAAGTCCATGACCACCTATATATTTTGTGGTGGAATATACTACAATGTGGGCACCATCAGAAATTGGCTTAGAAATGCAGGGTGCTGCAGTGTTATCCATTATCAGTGGAATGCTATTTTTTTTACCTATTTCAGCTATTTCGCTAACTGGAAAAACCTCTAATTTTGGATTAGGAAGAGTTTCAGCATAAATACATCTTGTTTTTTCATCTATTGCATTTTGAAATTGTTCGGGTTTAGCAGGGTCAACAAATCTGCACTCAATTCCCATATCTTTTAGTGTGTTTGAAAATAAATTCCAAGTTCCTCCGTAAAGGTCAGTTGAACTTATGAAATTATCGCCAGAGTGACAGATATTTTGTATGGAGAATGCAGAAGCAGCTTGCCCAGAACTTAACGCCAGAGCAGCAACTCCACCCTCTAATGTAGCAATACGTTCCTCTAGAACGGCATTGGTTGGGTTCATAATTCTTGTGTAAATATTACCTAATTCTTGGAGAGAAAAAAGCTTTGAAGCATGTTCAGTATTATTAAATTGGTATGATGTGGTTTGATAGATAGGAACAGCTACAGATGTAGTTGTTTCATCTCTTCTGTGTCCTGCATGTAAAACTATTGTTTCTTCTTTCATTAATTTCCTTCATTATGTTATCCATTAGATATTAATATAATATAGTGAAAAAATTAAATAAAAATAAAAAAATTATTAGAAAGATGATTTCTGTTAATTACAGGTCAAGAACAAAAAAAAAAAATAAAGATAAGATTCTCTATAAAAACAAAGAATTATATAATATCAGTAGTAATGATTATTTAGGTTTATCCAAGAACAAGAAACTTATAAAATCTTCAAAAAAATGGATGGAATACTTTGGAACCAGTCTTTCCTCCTCTAGAATGATTTCAGGAAATATTGAAAAGATTCAAGAGATTGAAAGTCAAATAAGTGACTTTTCTCTAAATCAAAAAACTTTGATTATGGGAAGTGGGTTTCAATCCAATGCAACTTTAATTCCTGCAATCACAGGAAACTCATTAGGTAAGAGAAAAAAAACACAAATTTTTTCTGACAAGCTAAATCATGCGAGTATCAATTATGGTTGTTACATTACTAATCAAAAGATTGATAGATATTTTCATCTTGATTTAAATAATTTAGAATATTTATTAAAGAAAAGTCCTAAAAATATTCAGAAAATTATTATTTCAGAAACTGTTTTTAGTATGGATGGAGATATTTTGGATATAGATGGAATCAGGTTTTTAGCAAAAAAGTATAACTGTTTTTTGTATCTAGATGAAGCTCACTCACTTGGTGTCTTTGGAAATAATGGTTTTGGTTTAGCTTCTAACAATAAAAAAATTGAAAATGAAATTATTGTTGGAACTTTTGGAAAGGCTTTTGGGTCTTATGGTTCTTTTGTTTCATGTTCCAAAGAAAATTCCGAGAAAATCATTAACTATTGTAGTGGACTTATCTATTCAACCGTTTTACCTCCTGCAGTTTTAGGTTCCATTAGTGCAGCTGTCGAAATAATGCCCAATCTTCAAAAAACAAGAAAAAAAGTAATTGAAAAATCAAAATTTTTGTTAAAAGAACTAGAAAAAATCGGAATTGATACAGGAAAATCTGATTCCCAAATAATTCTCTTAATTTTAAAAGATCATAGGACCTGTAATAATTTAAGGGATTATCTTTATGCGAATGGCTTTTTTGTAAAAGTTATAAAATCTCCAACTGTTCCCGTTGGTAAAGAGCGAATTAGACTTTCTTTGACTGCCACTCTTAACAAAAATACTATTAAAAACCTTGTCAATCTAATTATTAAATTCAAGAAAAAATGAAATTCAACTTCTTTTTCGTTCATGGGTGGGGTTTTGATTCTAGTTTTTGGGGTTTAGTAGGGAATGTCATAAAGGAAAAAAAATATTTCAATTCACTTCAATACATTAATCTTGGTTTTATTAACAAAAAAGATTTTCCAAAAAAAACTCAATCACAAAACAGTGTTTTTATCGTTCATTCTTATGGATTGAACTGGTTCTTAAAAAAAAAGATAAAATGTAGAGTATTGATAATTTTTTTTGCAGCACCTAATTTTGTGCGATTCCAAAAAAATCCATTTTTAAAAAAAAGACTCTTAAATCAAATGATAGAAAGATTTCATCAATATCCTGAAGAGGTTATTACTAATTTTTATAAAAACTCAGGGTTAAAGACTAAATTAAAAAATAATTTTAAAAAAGTTAACTATAGAAACCTTTTAAATGCTCTTGATGAACTGTTAAATGATGATTTGCAGGTAGAATTTGATGATTTAGATTGTAATATTTTTTCTGTTTTTTCATTGAAAGATAGAATCTTCAAACCATCATTGGATAGGATAAAAGAACTAAAATGTAAAAAACATACTATTAAGTTATTAGATGTAAATAATCATGCTATGCCTAGGATTGAACCAAAAAAAACCTTTGATCTAATTGATGGTTTTCTTAGGTCTCTTGAAAGAAAAGATTGTGAAAAAAAAAATTGAAAAATCTTTTGATAAAGGAGCAAATTCATACGATAAATATTCGATGATTCAAAAAAGCATTTCAGGCTACCTTGAGCTGATGCTTGAAAAATTTTTAAAACAAAAAAACCTAAAAAAAGAAATCTCTGGATTAGAGCTAGGATGTGGTACAGGTGATTTTTCAATCAAACTCATAAAGAAAATTAATTTTGAAAAGATTCACTTAATAGATATTTCAAAAGAAATGATTGGAATAGCCAAGAAAAAGATCAAATTTAAAAATGTTTCATTTCAATATATGGATTTTGATAAGTATAAAGATTTCAGGAAATTTGATTTTATTTTTTCAAACATGTCCTTACACTGGTCTGAAGATTTTTATAAATTGTTAAAATTTATATTAAATGAAATGCCAAAAAAATCTTTTTTTCTTTGTTCATTTTTAAACTCTTCAAGTTTTAACTATTTCAAAAAAATAGAAAAATATGAGGGGGAAATTTTTTTTAATAATTTTCCTAACATGAAAAAAATAAACAAAATTATTAATTCTGAAAATCTTTTTATTTACCAAAAGGAAATTTCATTAAAACGAAAATTTAAAAATCCCATGGATTTTTTTGGTTATTTAAAAAGAATTGGTGCAAATGCTAAGTTAAAAAAAAATAAAAGTAATTTATTTTTTTTAAGAAAATTTAATAATGAATTTATAATAAATTTTGATGTTAGTTGTATCATTGTAGAAAAGTTAGAAGATTAATGAAAAAAGGTTTTTTTATTTCTGGAACAGACACCAATGTTGGAAAAACAATTCTTTCTGCAATATTGGTTAACAAATTAAATGCAATTTATTGGAAACCGATTCAGTGTGGATTAAACAAATTTGGTGAAAAAGACTCTGATGTAATAAAAAAACTTTGCATGAAAAAGTTTATAATTAGTGAAAAGTTTTTTTTAAAGGCTCCTTTAAGCCCAAATATAGCTTCTAAAATGCAAAACATAAAAATTTTAAAAAAAGATTTTATTGATTTTAGAAAAAAAAAATTTTCAAAACAATTAATTGTTGAGGGTGCAGGTGGACTTCAGGTTCCTATCAACAATAATTTTTTTGTAAGTGACTTAGCTAAATTTTTGAATTTACCAGTCATATTAGTCTGTCGAACTAAACTAGGCACAATAAATCATACTTTAATGTCTTTGGAGATTTTAAAAAAAAAAAAAATTAATTTTTATGGTTTGGTTTTTGTTGGAAAAAGTCAACCACATACAATTAAAACAATTAAAGAATTTGGTGAAAAAATTTTAAAAAAAAAAATTAAAATTGTTGCTCTGTTGCCAAATTTTAAAGATATAGATAAGAAAAAAGTTAGTTATTACTCTGAAAAAATTAAATTGTAAATGAAGAAAAAATTATTGAAATCTGACAAAAATTTTATTTGGCATCCTTTTACCAAGATTAAAAATGAAATTAATCCCATTTTAATTTCTGAAGCAAATAATGAAATTTTAATTGATGTAGATGGTAAAGAGTATGTTGATCTAATTTCTTCATGGTGGGTAAACATCCATGGTCATTGTAGAAAAGAAATTATAGAAAAGATTTGTTATCAATCTAAAAAATTAGAACAAGTTCTTTTTGCTGGTTTTACTCATGAGCCAGCAATTCAACTTGCTGAAAAATTAACAAATATACTCCCCAAAAAACTAAATAAAGTGTTTTATTCTGATAATGGTTCAACTGCGGTGGAAATAGCATTAAAGGTTGCAATTCAATACTGGTTTAATAAAGGGAAAAAAAAGATAAAATTTGTCGCTTTTGAAGGTGGCTATCATGGGGATACATTCGGAGCTATGTCAGTTGGATTTTCATCTGGATTCTATAAACCTTTTAAAGATTTTGTTAGGCAATCTACTTTTCTTACATTTCCAGAATATTGGAAGGGTAACAATGAAATTGATAAAAATGAGAAAACTGCGTTAGTAGAGATTGAAAAAATCTTAGATAAAAATCATAATGAAATAGCTGCTGTAATAATTGAACCTTTAGTTCAGGGTGCTTCAGGAATGAAAATTTGTAGAAAAGAATTTTTAGAAAAAGTTGTGAGAAAATTTAAATCTGCTGGGATTATAGTGATTTTTGATGAAGTTTTAACTGGTTTTGGTAGGACTGGTAAAATGTTTGCAATGGATTTTCTAGATGTTAAACCTGATATTCTTTGCTTGGCTAAATCATTAACGGGAGGTTGTCTTCCTCTTGCCGCAACTGTTTTTGATGAAAAGATTTATCAGGCTTTTCTTGATTCTGATATTGAGAAAGCTTTTCTTCACGGGCATTCATATACAGCAAACCCAGTTTCATGTGCAGCAGCAATAAAATCATTAGAATTATTTGAAACAGAAAATACTTTAAAAAAAATTGGTACTATATCTAGTATTCATAAACAATGTTTGGAATATTTGTCAAAAGAATTAAATATTTCCAGAACCAGATCTCTGGGGGATATTGCAGCTTTTGATATAAATAGTTTTGAAAATGATTATGGTTCGAAGAAAAGCGAACTGTTAAAAAAAGAATTTTTAAATAATGGACTTTTACTTAGACCAATTGGTAACACAATTTATCTAATGCCACCTTATTGCATTAAAAAAGAGCAATTACAAAGTTGCTATATGAAAATTTCTAAAATTTTAAAACAGTTCCAAAATTAAATATTTTTTTTGTGCATCAATTTATGTTATTTAATAAACAATGTTAAATACTATTGATAATAAAATTGATTTATTCCTAAAACCTTATTTAGATTCAATAACCAGTTTTGTTTTTGGAAGTTTTTCTTTTTTTAATAATCAAATTCCCTACATTGTATTGTGGCTAGTTTTTGCTAGTTTATTTTTTACACTATATTTCAAGTTTGTGAATATTAGGTTTTTTAGGAGAGCACTTAATGTTGCTTTTGGTAAGTATGATAATCCTAATCATCCAGGAGAAATAACTCATTTCCAATCTTTTACAGCAGCAATGTCAGGGACAATTGGTCTAGGAAATATTGCTGGAGTTGCAGTTGCAATTTCAATAGGAGGCCCAGGTGCAATGTTTTGGATGATAGTAACAGCATTTTTTGGGATGACTTTGAAATTTGTTGAAGTTAGTTTGGGGCATAAGTATAGAGTTTTTCATCCAGATGGTACAGTTTCTGGAGGTGCTATAAGATATCTCTCGGTTGGACTAAGTGAAACAGGTTTTCCATTATTAGGAAAAGTCTTAGCAATTATTTTTGCAGTATGTTGTATTGGTGGTTCATTTGGCGGAGGGAATATGTTCCAAGCAAACCAAGCATTTCAACAAATTGTTGAGGCTACTGGTGGTATTAATAGTCCGTTTTACAATAAAGGTTGGGTTGGTGGACTTCTTTTTGCTTCACTTGTTGGGTTTATAATAATTGGTGGTATTAAGTCTATTGGTAAAGTTACTGAAAAACTTGTGCCATTGATGGCAATACTTTACGTAATTTCTTGTTTAATAATAATTTTTTCAAACTTTCAACTAATACCCGAGACTTTCATGAAAATTTTCGTAAGCGCTTTTAGTTTAGATGCAACAACTGGTGGAATTCTTGGTGCTATGATTGCTGGTGTCAAAAGAGCAGTTTTTTCAAATGAATCAGGAATAGGTTCGGCGCCATTAGCCTATGCTCCAGCAAAAAGTGATAACCATCTAAATACAGGGTTTATGTCATTATTGTCACCATTTGTTGACACTATTATTATCTGTTCGATGACAGCTTTAGTTATCATTATTACTGGAGTTTATGATGGTAATAATGAAATTCAAGGTGTTGAATTAACTTCTAGAGCATTTGAATCTGTTTTTAGTTGGTTTCCTTTAGTTTTAGCGCTTGCGATTACCCTTTTTGCAATTTCAACTTTGATAACTTGGTCCTATTATGGTTTGAGATGTTGGACCTATTTATTTGGTATGAGTAATATAAGTAAATATTCGTTTAAAATAATTTTTTTAATGTTTACAATTGTTGGGACTTCAATGAATCTTGGAAGCGTAATAAATTTTTCAGACTCAATGATCTTTGCAATGTCGGTTCCTAATATTATTGGATTATTTTTTTTGGCACCAATTTTACTAAAGGATTTAAAAAAATTAGATAAGTGATATGAAGAAAGTTTTTATTGCCTGCGACCATGCTGGTTTTGAATTAAAAAAAAGTTTGATTAAGAATTTTACAAGTAAATATGAATTTTTTGATTTAGGTTGCAATAGTTCCGTTTCAGTTGACTATCCAGACTTTGCTCATGAATTGTGCAAAAAAATTTTTCAAGAGAAGTCAAAGTTTGGTGTTTTAATTTGCGGAAGTGGTATAGGAATGTCAATGGTTGCAAATAAATACTCAAATATAAGAGCAGCTTTGTGTTGTAATGAGAATATGGCTAGATTGGCACGCTTACATAATAATGCTAATATTCTTGTTTTAGGTTCAAGGTTGATTTCTAGTGAGGAAGCAATTAAATGTTTTAATATGTTTTTCAATACGAATTTTGAAGGTGGAAGACACCAGGGTAGACTTGATAAATTTTATAATGTAAAACAGTAATTGTATTGTTTAGGGAGAAATTATGACAGAACAAGCTTTTTTTCAGAGTGGTTTAACTCAAACAGATCCTGCTATATTAAAAGCTATTGAGAGTGAATTTCATAGACAAAATGACCAAATTGAATTAATTGCATCAGAGAACATTGTGTCCAAAGCGGTTTTAGAAGCACAGGGTACAATTTTGACAAATAAATATGCTGAAGGTTATTCTGGAAAGAGATATTATGGTGGTTGCGAGCATGTTGATGTAGTTGAGGATTTGTGTATAGAAAGAATTAAAAAATTATTTAATGCGAAATTTGCAAATGTACAAGTTCACTCAGGATCACAAGCTAATCAGGCAGTTTTTTTAGCTTTGCTAAAGCCTGGAGATACTATTATGGGTATGTCGTTGGCTGCCGGGGGACACCTAACCCATGGAGCACCACCAAATGAGTCTGGCAAATGGTTTAATGCTTTACAGTATGGAGTGAGAAAAGAAGATGCTTTAATAGATTTTGATGAAGTAGAAAAGCTTGCTTTAGAAAATAAACCTAAACTTATTATTGCTGGAGGTTCTGCTTATCCAAGAATAATTGATTTTAAAAAATTTAGAGATATTGCTGATAAAGTCGGAGCTATTTTTCTTGTTGATATGGCACATTTTGCTGGTTTAGTAGCTACTGGATTTCATCCTAATCCCCTAGACTATGCAGATGTAGTGACATCAACTACTCATAAAACCCTTAGAGGTCCTAGAGGTGGGATAGTTTTGACCAACAACTCTGACAATGCAAAAAAAATTAATTCTGCTGTTTTTCCTGGGCTCCAAGGAGGCCCTTTAATGCATGTGATTTGTGCTAAGGCTGTTGCTTTTGGAGAAGCTTTAACACCTGAATTTAAAAAATATATTCAATCCGTTGTTGAAAATGCCAAAACGCTGGGTGAGGTGATGATTGATAGAGGGCTTGAAGTAGTTTCTGGTGGAACTGATACTCACCTAGTCTTAGTCGATTTAAGACCAAAAAAAATAACGGGAAAAGCGGCTGAGAAATCACTCGAAAACGCTGGAATTACATGCAATAAGAATGGAGTTCCTTTCGATCCTGAGAGTCCATTTGTTACTTCTGGGATCAGACTAGGTTCTCCAGCAGGTACTAGTAGAGGATTTGGTGTAGAAGAGTTTAGAACCATTGGAAATTTAATTGGGGATGTGCTGGATGGTCTTTCTAAAAATCCTGAAAATAACTCCTCCATTGAAAATGATGTTAAAAGTAAAGTTAAATCGCTTTGTACTGGCTTTCCTATATATGGTTCTGTAATTTAAACTGAAGGGTGTGATATGCGTTGCCCATTTTGTGGACACAATGGAACTGATGTCAAGGATTCGAGACCTTCTGATGATAACAGCTCCATAAGGAGAAGGAGAATGTGTCCAGCTTGTGCAGCAAGATTTACTACATTTGAAAGGGTTCAGCTTCGAGAATTAATGGTTATAAAGAAAGATGATACTAGAACTGTTTTTGATAGAGAAAAGTTAGTAAGGTCAATAAGTATTTCCTGTAGAAAAAGACCTGTAAAACCTGAACAAATAGAGTTGGTAGTAAATAGTATTCAAAGAAGATTGGAAAGTTCAGGGGAAACAGAAATTCCAACAAAAGTTATTGGAGAACTAGTTATGGATGCCCTAAAAGAACTTGATAGAGTTGCCTATCTTAGATTTGCTTCAGTTTATAAAGATTTTCAAGAAACCGATGATTTTAGAAAATTTATTGATAAAAACATAAATTTAAAAAATGATTAGTAGGTGGAGTTTGATTTCAAATATATTCGTTTAGCTATATTTTTAGCGAGAAAAATTGTTGGTACCACATTTCCTAACCCAGCTGTTTTTTCTTTAGTAGTTGAATCAAACAAAGAATTAAAAGATCACAAAATAATTAATTTTGGGTATACCGCAATAACTGGAAGACCACATGCTGAATCTTATGCATTAAAAGGTTTGAATTTCAAAAGTAAAAAAATTTATACTCTTTATTCGACTTTGGAGCCTTGTTGTCATGAAGGTAGGTCAGAATCTTGTGTTGACAAAATTTTAAGATCTAAAATAGATAGAGTTGTTTTTTCAATTCTTGATCCTGATCCAAGGGTAAATGGCAAGGGCATGAAAATTTTAAAAAAAAATGGGATAAAAGTTATTTCAGGTTTGTTGAAAAATGAAGCATTCAAATTGTACGAAGGATATTTTTTTAATAGAATACTTAAAAGACCAAAAGTGATCTTAAAATTGGCTAGCTCATTAGATGGGAAAATTTCTTTTAGAAAAGGTCAAAAGAGTAAAATAACAAATAATATGAGTGGTACTTTTTTACATATTCTTAGATCAGAGGTTGATGCAATTTTAGTTGGGTCTAATACAGTTAGAGTAGATGATTGTATATTGAGTTCTAGGATTGAAAATTTAATAAATTTTTCACCTATAAGAATTGTTTTGAATAAAAATTTGGATTTAAATCTAAATTTAAGAGTTTTTAAAAATTGCAAAAAAACTAGAACAATTATTTTTTCTCAAGAAGTTAGTCAGAAAAAGATTAACTTATATAAAAAGAAGAATGTAGAAATTATTTCTCTAAAAAAAGACAAATATCATCTTAAATATATTTTACAAAAAATTGCTAAGCTTGGTATTAGTGACCTTTTGATTGAAGGTGGTGCAAAAATTTTTAGTTCTTTTATTAAAAACAACTTTTATGATCAAGTTTTAATTTTTAGAAGCAATTTTTTTGTTGGTCCTAGTGGAAAAGAATTACTTGATAATAAAGAACCATTTAATTTCCCAAAAAAAAAGTTTGTATTAAAAAAGATGACAACTTTCAAAAATGATCAACTTGAAGTTTTTAATAATTCTAACCAAAATGATTCTTTCTTGGAGTATTGAATATGTTTTCTGGCATAATTCAAACCATTGGTAAAATTAAAAAAATTGATAGAAAAAATAAAATATTAATTGTTAATTCTAATTTTAAAAATTTGTCATTAGGCGAATCAATTAGTTGTTCAGGTATTTGTTTGACAATCAGTAAGATTCAAAAAGATTGTTTTTTTTGTAATGTATCTACTGAAACCATTGATAAAACAAATCTAATATCTAAAAGAGTTGGAAATGAATTAAACCTTGAGAGATCACTTAAAATGAATGACCCAATAAGTGGTCATTTAGTTTTTGGTCATGTCGACGGCACCTCAATAGTTAATGATGTTAACTATGTTGGTGATTCTTGGGTAATATCTTTCAGTGCAAAAAAAAAAATAACTAAATTTTTAATTTCAAAATGCTCAATTTCGCTTGATGGAATTTCTTTAACTGTTAATGGAGTTAATGAGGAAGGTTTTGATGTGACTATAATCCCTCATACTTGGAAAAATACAACTTTGAAAAATGTTAAGATAGGAAGTGCTTTGAATACTGAAATTGATATGTTAGCTAGATATACTTTTAGAGCTTTAAAAAAATGAAAACTTTTTTGTCACCAATAAATAAAATTTTAAAAGACCTTTCTAGTGGGAAGATGGTTGTAATTGTTGACGATGAGAATAGGGAAAATGAAGGAGACCTTATATTTTGTGCTGAAAATGTTTCTGCGGAAAAAATTAATTTCATGGCTAAATATGCAAGAGGATTAATATGCCTTGCCTTAGATAAAAGAAGGGTAGAAAAACTTAATTTAAAGTTAATGTCCGAAAGTAATCAAAGCAGACATAAAACAGCATTTACTATTTCTATTGAGTCCAAATCAGGTGTTACCACGGGTATAAGTGCAAAAGATAGAGCTAAAACAATAAAAGTAGCAGTTTCATCAAAAGCAAGGCCATCCGACATTGTTAGTCCAGGGCATATTTTTCCGCTTCTTGCAAAAGATGGAGGTGTTCTAGCTAGAGCAGGACATACAGAAGCTGCTGTTGATTTATCGAGATTAGCTTTAGCCAAACCATTTGGAGTGATTTGTGAAATCATGAATGATGATGGAACAATGGCAAGATATGATGATTTGGTAAAATTTTGCAAAAAGCACAAATTAAAAATGTCATCAATAAAAGATTTGATAGAACACAGATTAAAAAAAGAAAAATTTGTAAAATGCATAAAATCAGACAATATTGTTTTGGGAAAGTCTAAGAAATTTAGGATACATATTTATAAAAACCTGATTGATGATACTGAACATTTGGCACTTGTTAAAGGAAAGATTTACAAAAATAAAGTTACTTATGTTAGAGTTCACAGCATAAATTTTTTTTCAGATCTGTTAGACGCTCATAATAGAGATCTTGAAAAAGCAATTGATATGATTTCAAAATTAGATAGGGGAGTGATTGTTTTAATAAGGAACCCTAAAAAAGAATTGAAAAAGAGAGAGAACATTAAACTTAGAAAAAATATTATTCTTAAAGAATATGGAGTTGGTGCACAAATCCTTGTTGATTTAGGTGTCAAAAAAATAACTTTGTTGACGAAAACTTCTAAAAATATAATTGGGATTGATGGATTTGGTTTGCAAATATTGGGAATAAAAAAGTTTATATGAAAAAAAGTAATTTATTAATAATAATTTCAAATTTTTATCCTGAAATTTCTGACAATTTACTAATGGGTTGTGAAAAAGTTTTGAAGGAAGAAAGTTTCTCCTATGAAAAAGTTTCTGTTGATGGATCTTTGGAAATTCCTTTTATACTTCAAAAATTTAAAGATAGGTATGAAGGTTTTGTGATTTTGGGTTGTATAATAAAGGGTGAAACAGATCATTATAATGTTGTAAAAGACATTACTTTTAATCAGATTTATAAACTTGCATACGAAAACAAATTACCTCTTGGTTCTGCATTGTTAACCGTTGATAATTATGATCAAGCCCTCCAAAGATCGAAAGTTAATGGGAAAAACCTTGGTTCTAAAGCTGCAAAAGTTTGCATAAATTTAATAAAATTAATGAAATGAGAAAAAATCTAACACGTAAATCTCTAGGCAGATATGTTGCTGTCCAGGCAATATATAATTTACTTTGTCTGAAATCAAGTAAGGATGAAATTCTTAGTCATTTTTTATCAGAAAGAGACTTTAAATTAGAATTAGACTTTGGGTTCTACATAAAAAATAGAAATTTTGATAAAATTTTTTTTACTAATATTGTTAATGCATATGATGTCAGATGTGATTTTATTGAAAAACTAATAGTTGAGAACTTAGATAAAAAGTGGACCTTAATGAGAATACCTATTGTTCTAAGTGCCATTCTTAAAGTCGCTGTTTCTGAAATGATAATATCCCCCAAAACATCTATTGGGGTATTGGCAACTGAATACATATTTTTAACGGAGTCATTTTTTTCTAAAAAAGAAAGTTCCTTTGTAAATGCTATATTGCAAAAAATTTATTTAATTCTAAAAAATGAATAATTGATGACAAATAAAAATAAAGAATTTGAATTGATAAAAAAGTTTTTTTTGCCATTAGCTAAAAATCAAGAATCTTTAAACTTGTCAAACGATGCTGCAATAATAAAATTAGAAAAACAAAATTTAGTTGTTTCAACTGATATGATTATAGAAGGTCAGCATTTTGAAAAAAAAACTGACCCAACTCTAATAGCTAAAAAACTTCTTAGAGTGAATTTGTCTGATTTAGCTGCAATGGGTGCTAAACCTTATGGATATCTTTTAAATCTTGCCATTCCACCAAAGAATTTAAACTTTTGGTTAAATAAATTTACTCAAGGTTTAAAAGAGGACCAAAAAGAATTTGGTCTGAGTCTGTTTGGGGGAGATCTATGTAGGTCCTCAAAAATACACTTATCAGCAACAATTTTCGGCAAAGTTAAGGAAAAAGTTCACAAAATTAATTCAGCAAAAAAAGGTTCAGAGATTTTTGTTTCTGGGTATATAGGTGATGCGTCCATAGCCCATAGTTTTTCCAAGAAAAACCTTAAACTTAAACAAAACTTTAAAAATTATTTTTTGAAAAGGCTTTTGATTCCTGAGCCAAAGATTAAATTGGGTTTAAAACTTCTAAATTTTGCTGAATTTTGTACAGATTTGTCTGATGGTTTAATTGGAGACTTAGAAAAAGTTTGTGATTCATCTGGATTGTGCGCAAATATTTTTTTTGATCAAATTCCTTTGTCAAATGCTACGAAAGAAATATTAAAAAGATTTGGTAATAGAAAAAAAATTTGGGAAACTATTTTGTGTGGTGGTGATGATTATGAATTGATTTTTTCTTTAGATCCAATTAGTTCTAAAAAATTAAAAAAAGAAATTAAAATTTATAATATTGGTTTCTTTTCTGAAGGTAGGGGAGTTAAAATTTTTGATTATAATAAAAGATTGATAAACTTCAGAAAAGATGGTTTTAGCCATTTTTAATTTTTGATTGAACAAGTATACTGGTATGATATAGAATCCTATTATAGTTTGGCCCTCATATGATTATAGAATTTTTAATTGTATTTATCTGTTCAATTTTATCACTAGTTTATGGTGTTATAGCTGTTAAACAAATACTTTCAGCACCTCAAGGTTCTGAGAAAATGATAGAGATTTCAGCTGCTATCCAAGAAGGAGCTCAAGCATATTTGAATAGGCAGTATATTACAATCGCAATTGTTGGAATTTTGATTGCCTCTCTATTGTACGTAGTTTTTAGTAGCCAATATGTAGCAATTGGTTTTATAATTGGTGCTTTTTTATCAGGTTTAGCAGGTTATATTGGAATGTTTGTTTCAGTTCGAGCTAATGTAAGAACTACACAAGCTGCAACTGAAGGGCTTCAACAAGCACTTGATATTTCCTTTAAATCAGGTGCTATAACAGGCTTTTTTGTTGTAGGGTTTGGTTTGTTAGGTTTGATTGTTTATTACTGGTTTTTATGCAACGAATTCGGAATCCTTGGTGGAAGAGAAATAATTGAACCGATGGTTGCTCTTAGCTTTGGTGCCTCCTTGATATCAATTTTTGCGAGACTTGGTGGTGGAATTTTTACAAAGGGAGCTGATGTAGGTGCTGATCTGGTTGGAAAGATAGAAGCTGGGATTCCTGAAGATGATCCTAGAAACCCTGCCGTTATTGCAGATAATGTTGGTGACAATGTTGGTGATTGTGCCGGCATGGCAGCTGATCTTTTTGAAACTTATGCAGTGACTATTGTTGGTACTATGGTTTTAGGTCTAATTCTTTTTACCGGAGTAGATCAACAAATATTTATGATGTTTCCACTCTTGATTGCCGGTCTGTGTATTGTATCCTCTTTAATAGGTAGTTTTTATGTAAAGCTTGGTGATTCTGATGATATTATGTGGGCTCTATACAAGGGGCTAGGAATTACTGGAATTATATCAGTAATCTTGATTTTTTTTCTTATTCATCTCTATATAGGAATAGATCAAGTAATTATAAACAATGATTTATTTATTGAATCTTTTTCTGGTATTGATCTCTTCTACTGTTCAGTAATTGGTCTATCTGTTACTGGTTTACTAGTGTGGATTACGGAATACTATACTAGTACAAAGTTTGCTCCAGTTAAGTCTGTAGCAGATTCTTCACAGTCTGGACATGCTACCAATATAATTCAAGGTCTAGCAGTTTCAATGCAATCAACGACTTTACCAACTATTGTGATTATTCTTGGAATTATTTTTTCATACAAGTTTGCAGGTTTATATGGCATCTCCATTGCGGCTACAACAATGCTTGCTCTTGCAGGTATGATTGTGGCGCTAGATGCGTATGGTCCAGTGACTGATAATGCAGGAGGTATTGCAGAAATGGCAAATTTACCTAGTGAAGTTAGAAAGACAACAGATGCTCTTGATGCAGTTGGCAATACAACGAAAGCTGTGACTAAGGGTTATGCAATAGGTTCTGCTGGACTTGCTTCACTTGTTCTTTTTGGAGCTTATACCCAAGATCTAAAATATTATTTTCCACATTTGGATGTTAAATTCTCTCTTGAGGATCCTTTTGTTGTTATAGGACTATTGATTGGCGGAATGCTTCCTTATCTTTTTGGTTCAATGGGTATGACAGCTGTTGGGAAGACAGCACAGAAGATTGTCAATGAAGTAAGGCGTCAATTTAGAGAAAACAAGGGTATAATGACAGGAAGTTCAAAACCAGAGTATGGAAAAGCGGTTGATATTTTAACAAAAGGAGCAATTAATGCTATGATTATGCCTTCTTTGTTACCAGTCTTGGCTCCTTTTGCTACTTACTTTATAATATTATTAATTACAGGTGATTCTGCTTCTGCATTTACCACTCTTGGAGCTATGCTTTTAGGAACAATTGTAACAGGATTGTTTGTGGCAATTTCTATGACTTCTGGCGGAGGAGCTTGGGATAATGCAAAAAAATACATCGAGGACGGAAATTATGGCGGAAAGAATTCTGATGCTCATAAAGCTGCGGTTACGGGCGACACAGTTGGAGATCCGTATAAAGATACTGCTGGTCCAGCTATAAATCCTATGATAAAAATCGTGAATATTGTTTCAATTTTATTATTGGCTATATTATCCTAATTTAGTCATCTGCTCTTCCACTACCTATAATAGGACCTCCTCTTCTCATGCCTGGAACCCCAATATTCCCTAAGATTTGTTTGAATATATTTGGCTTGCGGCTAATAGCTTTTGTTTCAAGCGAAGACATATCAAAATTTTCTGTTTGGTTTTTATCGTAGTAGTATATTTTTTTAAGAATGTTAGATTTGTCAAATTTTAATTCAACAACAATTTGTTCTTTTAGGTTTGGTTTTAGAAATGCAACCTTTGTATTGACTGATCCAAAGTAATAAAAAGAGTTGTCTCCTAGGGTTCCTTTAAAAGATGGATCACCCAAAATTTTCGAAACAGATGATTTGTCGTCTTTTCCAACTTTTAATATTGAGAAAATATCTGGATCTGGCAAATTTCCGTGAATCATTTTTTTGTTTATACAAGAACTTAAAAAAGATATCATTAGTGTGAAAGAAATTAGTCTTAAAAACATATCATTTAAAAATTGAATAAAAAATTTATAGATAATATTTACACAAAAATTTCGGATCAATCAAAAAAAACATTTTTTTTTGAAAAAATACTTGTTCCTAAAACTTTTAAAGCAAGGTTGGAATTATTTGAATTAAATCTAATTTTAATACTTTGGTATGCAAAAAAAAACAAACTAGACATGTTTTTTTCAGAAAGTTTACTAAGGAAGTTTATTAAAGATCTTGAAAATGCAATTAGAGAAATGGGAGTTTCTGATTTGTCAGTTGGAAAAAATATAAAAATTTTGATCGAGAATTTTTATGGTAGACTTTCTTCATATACTAGTTCATTTGAAAACTCTAAAAATAGGTTGGAGTTTATAAAAAAGATTGTTTCAAGAAATTTTAATTCTAGTAATCTAAATTATGAAAAGTTAGCAGAATATGTAGATTTAAACATTCTGCATTTGATTGATCTTAAAACTTCAGATTTTTTTGAGCTGAAATTTGAATATTTAGATAATTACACCAAAAAATAAATTTTAAAAAATCATTGTTATTTTTTTGTTTTTTTTGTAAAAGTCATTATTTACAAAGGAATCTTTAATGGCTGTACCGAAAAGAAAAATTTCCCCTTCTAAAAGAAATATGCGACGTTCTCATGATCGTTTGGTAGGAAGAAACTTAGTTGAATGCCAGAATTGTGGAGAGTTTAAGTTAAGCCATCAAATCTGTCAGTCATGTGGATACTACAAAAAGAAAGAGGTAATCCAAATGGTTGATACAGATGAAGAAACAGAACAAGATTCAGAAGACTAGTTTTTTGGGAATAAAGTTTTGACAAAAATAGTTCTTGCCATTGATATTATGGGTGGTGATTTTGGCCCTGGTACAACGATAGAAGGTGTGGTTATGGCTTCAGAATTATTCCCTCATGTAAAGTTTAAACTTTTTGGAGACAAAAAAGTCGCTGAAATTGAGTTAAAAAAAAATAAAAACTTTACTAATTATGAACTAGTTCACACAGAAGAGAAAATTGAATCTGGTGATGAACCTGTTAGCGCACTTAGAAAACTTAAAAAATCTAGTATGAGACTCGGGTTAAATGATGTGGCATCAGGTGATTGCCATGGATTTGTTTCTGCTGGAAATACTGGTGCATTAATGGCCATATCAAAATTTGTGCTTAAGACAATAGAGGGAGTAAGTAGACCTGCCATAGCGGGTTTGATGCCTACTTTAAAAGGTCAAACAGTTGTTTTGGATCTAGGAGCAAATATAGAGTGTTCTAATGACAATCTAGTTCAATTTGCTTTAATGGGTGATATTTTTTCACAACTTGTTTTGGGAGTAAAAAAGCCAAGGATTGGATTGTTAAATGTTGGTTCAGAACAAATTAAAGGGAATTTAGTTGTAAAGCAAACCTTTGATGATCTAAATCAAATCCCTTCTAAAATAAATTTTTTTGGTTTTATAGAAGGTAATGATATAAATAAAGGGATTGTAGATGTGGTGGTAACGGATGGATTTTCAGGTAATATAGCGCTTAAAACAGCAGAGGGAGTAGCCGAACTTATTTTTACATTCCTTAAAAACGCATACAAAAGTTCTATGTTGTCAAGAGTTGGATATTTACTGTCAAAACCAGCATTAAATAGATTTAAAACTAGAATTGATCCTCGAAAATATAATGGAGCGGTTTTATTAGGTTTAAATGGAATAGTTGTTAAAAGTCATGGTGGAACTGATGCTTTTGGTTTCTCTAATGCTGTAAGTGTCGCTGTTTCTCTTATTGAGAACTCTTACATTGACGAAATAAAGAAAAAATTGAATTTTTAAAGAATTTTTGGAGAAAAAATATGATTCATTCTAGAATTATTGGATATGGCCATTTTCTCCCAAAAAAAGTTGTAAAAAACAATGATCTGAAAAAGCTAGTTGATACCTCTGACGAGTGGATATATTCAAGAACTGGTATTAAGCAAAGGCATATAGCTAACAAGAAAGAATTAACTTCTGATTTGGCAATAAGAGCAGCAGAGAATGCTTTTCAATATGGAAATGTTGATCCAAAAAAAATCGATTATATTATTATGGCTACAACAACTCCAGACGAAACATTTCCATCAACAGCCACAAAAATTCAGCACCATTTCAAAATAAATAATATCCCATCATTTGATATTCAGGCGGTTTGTTCAGGCTTTATTTATTCTATTCAAGTTGCTGACTCATTAATAAAATCAGAAAAAGCTAAGAACATTTTGGTTATAGGAGCAGAGACATTATCTAAAATAGTTGATTGGAAAGATAGGAGAACATGTGTTTTATTTGGGGATGGAGCCGGCGCTATTATATTGTCATCAGATAAAAAAAAGGCTGGTGTGTTGTCAACAAAATTATATTCAGATGGATCTTGGCATGATAGCCTTTTTGCTGATGGTGGGCCATCAAAAAACCAGTTAGTTGGGAAGATTAGAATGAATGGACAAGATATTTTTAAGCAAGCTGTTAACAAGTTGGCTGATGCTACACTTAAAGGCCTTGAAGAATGCAACCTTAAAGTGAAAAATATAGACTGGTTTATTCCACACCAAGCTAATCAGAGGATAATATTAGGTACTGCAAAAAAAATTGGGATTGATCTAAAAAAAACAATTAGTACTGTAGAATATCATGCTAATACTTCGGCAGCATCTATTCCATTAGCCTTGTCAAGTTCAATTGAATCTGGGCTTGTTAAAAAGAATGATATTGTTGCCTTGTGTGCTATAGGTGGAGGGCTTACTTGGGGAAGTTGTATTTTAAAAATTTGAACTATATAATTGTGCTATGGAAAATAAAGTGTTAACCAAAGCACTAATAGTAAGTCAATTAAATGAGAACATTGGTCTTTCTAAAAGTGATTGCCAGATTTTTTTTGAGTATTTTATTCAAATTATTGCCAACGAATTAAAAAACCATGAGTCGGTTAAAATTGTAAATTTTGGAGTTTTTAGTATAAGAAAAAAAAACTCTAGAATTGGAAGAAATCCAAGAACCAAAAAAGAAGTAGTTATTTCAAAGAGAACAGTTGTAAAGTTTAAAGCCTCAACTACTTTAACAAATTTAATTAATTCAAATAAAATCAATGAAAAGTTCTAGTGCTCTCAAAACTATTGGAGAAGTTTCAAAAGTTTTAGAAGTCCCAGTTTACGTTGTCAGATTTTGGGAGAAAAAATTTAAAAATATTTCTCCCATAAAGAAGTCTAGAGGGATGAGGTATTTTGATCAAAAGCAAATTTTATTACTAATGGAGATTAAAAATCTTTTGTATACAAAAAAATATTCTATTGAGGGAGCTAAGAAAGTTTTGTCAGAAAAAAATATCTCATTAGATATGACTAAGGTTGAATTAATTAGTGAACTTGAAAATTTAAAAGGTGAGATTGAAAAATATTTACAATATTAATCGGGGCGTAGCGCAGTTTGGTAGCGCGTCCGTCTGGGGGGCGGGAGGTCGCTGGTTCAAATCCAGTCGTCCCGACCAAAAAGATACTAATGGCTGGTTCAATTAAATTGTATTATACTACTTGCGGCAAAATTGTTGATGCCAGAAAATTAGCAAAGAAGCTTCTTGAATCAAAATCTGCTGTTTGTGTTAATATTATTGGGGATATTGAAAGTCATTTTTTAGACAAGAAAAAAGTTAGTTGTTCAAATGAAGTTGTGTTGATAATAAAGTCAAATTTAGAAAAAAAAAAAATAAAAAAAATTATTTAATTAAAAAATGATTATGATATTCCGTTCATAATTGAAGTCAAAACTGATAGTGCAAATAAAAAATATTTAAACTGGGCTTTAGAAGTTATGAAATAAAGTTTTTTGTTCTGTTGACACTTTTTGTTTTTGAGTTATTTTTCATTGGATTGTTGATTATGTTAACGTATAGTTTAAAGAAAAAAGATATAAAAAAAAAATGGTTTTTAATTGATGCTGATGGTTTAGTTCTAGGCAGATTGGCATCTAGGATTTCTTATATTTTGAGAGGAAAACATAAAACTATTTTTACCCCACACCTTGACTGTGGCGACAACGTAATAGTTGTAAATGCTGAGAAGGTTAGGTTAACTGGAAACAAGTCAAAAAAAAAAAAATACTATAAGCATACAGGATACCCAGGTGGTTTAAAAGAATCTGATTTTGAAAATATCATAAATGGGAAAGATCCTGGCTTTATTATTAGGAAAGCAGTTCAAAGAATGCTAAGTTCAAACGCTTTGTCAGAAAAACAATTAAGTAATCTTAGGGTTTTTTCTGGTATTAAGCATGGTATGGATGCACAAAAGCCAGAAGTATATGATTTTGGATCATTTAATAGGAAAAATAAACTTAGTTAGATTATGAATAAAGAAGTTAATCCACCAGAATTATCTGAGCCAATTCTTGAGAGTGATGCAAAGCCTAAATTGGATAAACTTGGAAGGGCTTATGCAACTGGTAGAAGAAAAACATCAGTATCAAGAGTCTGGTTAAAACAAGGCTCAGGAAAAATAATTGTTAATGGTAAGTCTAGCGACAAATACTTTACTAGAAAAATCTTAAATACTATTCTTGAAGAACCACTAAATAAAACAGATAGGTTATCAGAAGTTGAAATCTTTTCTACTGTTTCTGGAGGAGGATTGTCAGGGCAAGCGGGTGCGCTGAGACATGGTATTAGCAGGGCTCTTGTGAACTTTGAACCTACACTAAGAAAGAAATTGAAAAAACTTGGTTTTCTTACTCGTGATGCTAGAAATGTTGAAAGAAAAAAATTCGGAAAGCATAAGGCAAGACGAAGTCCTCAATTTTCGAAAAGATAATAAATGTCTCTTAATGTTTGTATTTTTGGAGTGTCTGGTTATACGGGCTCAAAGTTGTTATATCTCCTTAGTAAGCATAGAAAAGTAAATATTAAAGGGGTGTTTGGGAAAAAATCAATAAATTATAGTCTTCCAGACCTTTTTCCAAATATTGACAATCTACCAAATATTAAGATTACTAATTACAAAGATTTTAATTTTGATAGTATCGATATTGTTTTTAGCTGTTTGCCACATGGTAAATTTCAAGAAGAAGTTTTTTTAAAATTGGATAAAAAATTGTCAGTAATAGATTTGTCTGGTGATTTTAGGCTACAGAATATATCTGAATATGAGAATTGGTATAATTTAACTCATAAATCAAAAAAATATTTAAAGAGTTTTATTTATGGTTTAACTGAAATTTATAAAAAAGACATTTTAAAAGCAAAGTATGTTTCAAACCCTGGATGTTATCCTACATCAATATTAATTCCTCTTATTCCTCTTTTAAAGAGTAAAGTTCTTGGCGATGGTCATGTAGTAATTGATTCTAAATCTGGGGTAAGTGGTGCAGGAAAAAAACCTAAAGTTCAAAATTTATTTGCTGAAATAAGTGAAAATTTTTTTTCATATGGAGTTTCTAAACATAGACATTATCCAGAGATATGCCAGGAAATTAAAAAATATAATGACAAGGTTTCACTTACATTTACTCCTCATTTATTGCCTTTGATTTCTGGTCTTCAGTCTACAATTTATATTGATAAGAAAAATTTTGATAAAAATGATTTAAAACAAATTCTTAAAAAGTTTTATAAAGGCGAACAGTTTGTCAAGTTGTATAGTGATAATAGAATACCAGAAATTAGAGAAGTTAAAAATACTAATGATATAGCAATTCAAATTTTGAATGATTATTCCAAAAAAAAGATAATTATTATAAGTTGCATTGATAATCTCATTAAAGGAGCTGCGGGACAAGCTGTACAAAATATGAACCTAATGTTTGGATTTAATGAATCAGAATCATTAATATGATTGGGTGCAGTTATGAATTTAAATAACAGTTTTATTCCTTATAAGAACAAAAAACCTAAAATAAATAAAGATGTTTTTATTGCTCAGGGTGTTAGAATAATAGGTGATGTTGAAATCGCTTCCGGAAGTAGTGTTTGGTACAATTGTGTTTTGAGAGGAGACGTTAACTATATTAAAATTGGGGAAAATACTAATATTCAAGATGGAACTATTATTCATGTTTCTTCACATGGGTTTTCTGCAACAGGTGCCAAAGGAGCACCAACTAAATTAGGAAACAATGTTACTGTTGGTCATAATGCCACAATACATGCATGTGAAATTGGAGATTTTGCATTGGTGGGTATGGGTTCTACAATTTTAGATAGAGCCATAATAGAAGAAATGGCTTTGATTGCTGCTGGATCAGTAATTACTCCAGGCACTTTGGTCCAAAAAAAAGAACTATGGGCAGGTAATCCAGCAAAATTTATAAGAAGACTTTCTGTAAAAGAGGAAAAATTACTTATTAATACCCCAAAAGTATACTTTAAGTTGGCAGCTGAATTTTTAAAAAAATAGTTTTAGATTTTTCTTTTAAAATTATTAATGTCAAGTTAGAATCTTTATTGCTATGAAAGAAAAGAAAAATACATATATTAGAGTTTTGTTTACGGCGTTTTTTTTATATTCTTGTGAGACGATCTCTGATGTCACAGACTATGTTTCATCTGGTTTTTCAAGTGATGAAAATGAGAATGTAGAAATAGTTACACAAGATGATGGTGTGCTTGATTCTGACTCAGAAAACATTGAACCTGAAAAAAAAGAAGTTCAAGATACTGAAGAAAAGCCTGAAAAAACTGAAACTAAAACTAAGAATGGAAATAAAAATAACTTAGAAACCACTGACGAAAAACTTTCACCGACTCCTCAACAAGAATATGAAAGTGCATTAATTTCAGAAAATTCTGAAGAAAATGTTGTGCAAAAAAAGCCAACTAAAAAGAAATCTACTATAAATTTTGAAGCTGTTCCACTTAGCCTTGACAATAAAATTCAGTATAGGATAGCTACAATAGCATTTGGTTCTGGCTCGAGTTCTGTAAACTCTCTAGGATTAAGAAAAATCAAAAAAATTGTTGAAATAGCAAAAAAGAGGAATGCCAGAGTTAAGATTGTTGGACATGCTAGTAGCAGAACCAAAGATATGACGATTTTAGAGCATAAGCTGGTAAATTTTAGAATTTCTGACCAAAGAGCGCAATCAGTTGCCAGGGTCTTTATTCAAAATAAGTTTCCTAGTGAGAGATTGATTGCAGAAGCTGTATCAGATGCAAAACCATTGTTTCAAGAAAATATGCCTGCCGGAACTACTGCAAATCAAAGAACTGAGATATTTTTAATTTATTAACCCTGTGCCCAAAAATTTTTTAAAGATTGCCATTGCTGGCATTGGAACGGTTGGTAGTGGACTTCTAAAACTGTTAAAAAAAAATAACTTTAGAGTAAAGACTAATATAAAAATAAATATTTCAGCTATAGCGTCTAGAAGGAAAATAAACTTTAAAGGTCCAATATATAAAAGAACAAGGTTTTTTTCGGATGCAAATAAATTAATGGAATTTGACGATTATGACGTGTTGATAGAATTAATTGGTGGACAAGATGGGGTTGCGAAAAAAATTGTTTTTGATGCTTTAAAAAAAAAAAAACATGTGGTAACTGCTAATAAAGCTTTGGTTTCAAAATATTGGGATGAATTAAAAATACTGTCAAAAAAAAACAATTGTTTTATTAAATATGAGGCTGCTGTCGCTGGAGGAGTTCCAATTTTAACTGTAATTGAAGATTTTCTAATCTCTAATAAGATAAAAAAAGTTTATGGAATATTAAACGGGACTTCAAATTTTATTTTAACTAAAATGCTAGCTAATAATCAAAAATTTGAGAAAATTTTATCTGAAGCACAAAAACTAGGATATGCTGAATCAGATCCAAGCTTTGATATTGATGGAACTGATACAGCCCAAAAACTTTCAATATTATCTTCTCTATCATTTAATATAAATTCCAATATTAAATACATTTATAAAGAAGGTATTCAATGTATTAATCTTTTGGATTTAAAATATGCTGAATCTTTGGGTTATAAATTAAAACTTTTAGGGATAACTGAAAAAAAAAAAAACAAAGTAATGAGTTTTGTTTACCCTTGTTTGGTTGAAAAAAAATCAGAAATTTCTAATGTGGATGGAGTTTTTAATGGAGTTGTTGTGGAGTCTGATTATTGTAAAAAAATTTTTTTTCAAGGAGAAGGTGCTGGTGCATTGCCAACAGCAACTTCAGTTTTAAGTGATATTTTAAGCATTAATAGATTGAAAAGCCTGTGTCCAATCGAAGAGAATATACAAAAAATAACTTTTTTTAAGATTGAAGAAAGGGTTGGTAGTTATTATTTAAGGTTTACTACTGTTGACAAACCTGGGGTCATTTCAGGAATTTCAAATGAGTTTAAAAAATATAATATTTCTATGAAATCAATGTTACAAAAAGATCCACACTCTAATGATTTTAAATATGCAACAATTGTTGTTACAACTCATAATTGTGAAGAAAAAGATATGATGAATGCTCTAAGAAAAATTAATTCACAAAAATTTGTTTTGAAAAAAACTGTGTATATAAGAATTGAAAAATTTATATGATTGAAATTGTGTCTGGTATTTTTTTTCCAATTAGTGGAGTAGCGTATTTGTAAAATAAGTTTGTTACATTGTTTTCCTTTCTATTAAAAAAACTATCAGGCATTTTTTTTGTTTTACCTGCAATATCTGATAATTTGTTAATTTGAAATTTAATTTTATAATTAACTTCAAAATCTTTTCTTTCTGTAATTCCAGTTGAAAATGAAATTTTTTTTAAATTGGAGAATTGCACAGACTTTTGCCCAATTTCAAAGGCCTCTTTTTGGTCAATTTCAGAAACCGTTCCAAGAAAACTTCTTTGAGGGTACCCAAGAGTATCTGCTCTGACTCTTGAAATATTAAGTTTTTTCTTTATTTGATTTGACAAATAATCACCCAGAAATCCCGAGCCAGATAATTGTATATTTCCATGGGCATCAAACTCATTATTCTTCTTCAATTTCTCAGAAATTAGACTTTTATTTTTATCTTGGATCCCTTCAGAAATAGCAATAATGCATCTACCATATTTTTTATAGTTTTCTAGAATTTTCTTTAAAAAATCATCCAATGAGAATGGCGTTTCAGGTATAAAGATTAGATGAGGTCCATCACTTTTTTTTTTTTTTTTAAAAGAGATGTTGCGGCTGTTAAGAAACCAGCATGTCTTCCCATGACTATGCCTAAATAAACTCCGGGTAAAGATTTGACATCAAAATTTATCCCTGCAAAAAGTAATGCTACATATTTAGCAGCTGAACCGAATCCTGGTGTGTGATCATTTAAAACTAAATCATTATCAATTGTTTTTGGAACATGGATGCATTGTAGTTTATAATTATATTTTTTAGAATAATTAGAAATAATATTCAGACTGTCAGAAGAATCATTGCCTCCAATATAATAGAACTTACTTATTTTTTTTTTTCTTAGAACTTTAAGAACTTCTAAACAATATTTTGTGTCAGGTTTGTCTCTTGTTGACCCAAGAGCAGCTCCTGGAGTGTTTTGCAACTTTTTAAGTGTATCATTTGACAATCTATTTAGATTTTTGAATTTAGAATTTATTATTCCGTTAACTCCATTTATAGCTCCAATAATTAAAGATTTATTTTTTTTTTCTTCTTGAATGATGCCAACTAGTGATTGGTTGATAACATTTGTAGGCCCACCGCCTTGAGCTATTAATATATTATTATTGCTAGACATGAAATTATGGTAAATTTTAATTATGCAGATTAAAACTAAATCACCAGAAGAACAATTAAAAAAAAAATTAAAGTCCAAGCTTTTCTCTATGAAAGGTGCCTTTTGGGAAGAAAGAGAGTTAAACTCTTTTCAGAAGAGTCAACTCATAAAAACGTTTAATCTCACGAATATTTTTGCAAATTTATTAACTTCCAGAGGAGTAAATGTTGAAACTTATAAAAGTTTTTTGTCACCAAAGCTTAAAGATTTATTTCCTGATCCAAGCCAGATGGATCAAATGGATTCGGCAACTAAAAAAATTGTAGAATTTATTTCAAAAAAAAAAAAAATAGGAATCTTTGGTGATTATGATGTTGATGGAATTACTTCTACAGCATTGGTAGGAAATTATCTTAAAGATGTTGGAGCAGAGTTTGAATTTTATATTCCTGATAGAATTAATGAGGGATATGGTCCAAACGTTGATGCATTAAGAAAACTTAAAAAAAAATCTTGTGAATTGCTTCTTACTCTTGATTGCGGAACAACATCCAATTCCATTATTGATCAAATCACAAAAGAAAACATTGAAGTAATCATTGTAGATCATCATCAAGAAGGAGAGACTCTTCCTAATGCACTGTCAATAATAAACCCAAATAAAAAAAAAGATAAATCAAATCTTGTAAATTTATCAGCCGTCGGTGTTGTTTTTTTTCTTTTGGTTTCTGTAAATAGAGAGCTAAAAAAAATAAAAGATTTTAAAGATAAAGTTCCTAATATGCTGAAATATTTAGATTTAGTTGCACTAGGGACAATTTGTGATGTGGTAAAGTTAGACTTTATTAATAGGGCATTTGTTAAGCAAGGTTTAAAAGTTTTTAATCAGTCAAAAAACTTAGGGATTAATTCTCTCATAAAATTCGCTGGGATAGATGGGGAAATTGATGAATATCATTTAGGCTATCGAATAGGACCAAAAATAAATGCAGGTGGAAGAATTGGCAATTCATCTTTGGGAGCTAAGCTTTTGCTCACTGATAATAAAAATCTTAGTGATGTAATTGCTTCTAAACTTGAGGAATACAACAATATTAGAAAGACTATTGAAAAAAAGGTTGAAAATGATGCCATCTATAAAATTGATCAAAAAAATACTGGAATAATTTGTGTTAACTCTTGCGATTGGCACCAAGGAATAATAGGTATTGTTGCTAGTAAACTTACTGAAAAGTTTTTAAGGCCGTCAATTGTAATTTCTGAATCTGAAGAATTATGTAAGGCATCCTGTCGGTCGATTTCTAAATTTAACATAGGTCAATTAATTTTTGATGCTATTGAGGAAGGCTTAATTCATTCTGGGGGAGGGCATTTTATGGCTGGTGGATTTTCAATTCAAAAATCAAAAATTAAAGATTTTAAAGAATATATTAAAGATAAATTTGATAAAAAAAATTTTGAAACAGTTAAGTTTTATGATTGTGAGATAAAACTTTCTTCAATTCACAAAGAATTTTATTCAGATATAAAAAAGCTTTCACCATTTGGACCAGGAAATCCAAGGCCTAGATTTTTAATTAAAAACTGTTTTGTTAGATTTCCAAGATTGGTTGGAAATAATCATTTTTCATGTTTAATTGAAGATTTCTTTGGTAATAGGTTAAAAGGAATTTTTTTTGGAGCTTATGATACAAGTTTAGGTCCAAAACTTGAAAAAAATAATAAGGAAATCGATCTTGTTGCAACAATTAAACTTAATAATTGGAATGGCGAGGAAAATATTGAAATCCAGATAGAGGATGTAATTAATTTTTAATCCAGTATTCTCATCTGTGAGTAGTAAATTCTGCAATCCTTACCATCTGTGCTAACCAAACAATCTAGATATTCATTCAGTCTAGCGTTTGAACAACCAGCTTCTTTATAGAGTGATATTCCATGGAAATTATTTTTAAATTTTTTTTTGAATTGTAAAAGTTTACTTTTCTTTTTGTCTGGAATGTTTGAGAATTTTTTTTTAATTTCAAGTATGGCTTGTTCATATGGAAAAATTATTTCGTATCCTCTAATTTGACATAATTTGTTGTCCGATTCTTTCGATGAGGTTTCATTCAAAGAAATTAAAAAGAAAAGAAAAATAAATACAAAAAGATTCATAAATTTATAATTTACTAAAATTTAAAAAAGTTATATATAGAATAAAAATAAATTCAAGTTTTTTGTCCCCTTCGTCTAGTGGTTCAGGACACCGCCCTTTCACGGCGGCAACACGGGTTCGAATCCCGTAGGGGACGCCATATCAACGTTTGCACTAATTAATGATTGAAAATGATAAATTATGCGTTTATATTACACATATAAATTGAACAATACATGAGGGGTTAATTATGAAAAAATTATTCATAGTCATATTTGCTTTTTTCTTTGTAACTAGTGCCTATTCTGCTGATGCACAAATAGAAATGTTAAATAAACGTGATGATGGTGCAAGGATGGTTTATAGCAAAGAAGTTGTAAAGATTGATACAGGACAATCTATAGAATGGGTTGCTAAAGATAAAGGCCATAATGTTGAAATGATAGCAGGTCCAGATGGATCTACTTTGCCTAAGAAAAGTAAATTAAGTAAAAACTTTTCTATGACTTTCGATAAGCCTGGAATTTACATATATAAATGCACTCCACATGTAGGGCTTGGAATGATTGGTATAGTAGTTGTAGGTGGGGATTCATCCAATAAAGACGCTATTTCAAAAGTAAAACTTTCTGGGAAAGCTAAGAAAAAAAGAGACAAACTACTATCAGGAGTGTAAAGAGTTTTTATTTTTAATGGGATTTTAAATCTTTCTTTATATCTTCGTGGTCACCTACCACGATATGCCTCTTGCTTTTTGTAACGTATTTTTCTAGTAAGGGTATTAATATAAGTGGTAGGGAGCCACCAAGCACAATTCCAAAAACCATAGGTCTTAGATGTGGGTCTAAAAGACTAGCGATTAGGTCAGCAATGACATGAGAAAAAGCAGCTCCAAAAATTCCTGCAATATATCCTTTAGAAACAAATTTTAATAACCTATTTATACTTATGCCTGTGTAAAAACCGATTATTGTTATAAATACGTGAATAAATCCAAAAATAAAGCCGCGTAAATTTATGGAACTATCAAAGTATTGTTGGAGTAAATGTTCCATAATGTTATTAATAATGAACATTTTTAAAAATAATGAAAGCTATAATTTTAAAAAAGAATGGTGGAACAGAAGTTTTAGAATTAAAGGAAATTCAATTAAACAAGCCAAAAAAAAATGAAGTTTTAATTGAACATGTTGCGATAGGTTTAAACTATATAGATGTATATCATAGAACAGGTATCTATCCTGTAGACTTGCCTTCTGGTATAGGACTTGAAGCCTCTGGAATTATTAGGGAGGTTGGCTCTGATGTTAGAAAATTTTTCGTAGGTGATAAAGTAGCTTATGCTGCAGCGCCTTTGGGATCATATGCTACGCATAGGTTATATCCAGCTAAAAATATTGTAAAGATTCCTAATAATATAGATTTAGATATAGCCGCATGTATAATGACAAAAGGTTTGACATCTTTTTATCTTCTACATAAAACATATCCAGTTTCATCAGGCGAAAGTATTTTATTTCATGCTGCTGCTGGTGGTATTGGCCAAGTTTTTTGTCAGTGGGCAAAGAGTCTTGGCTGTAAAGTTTTTGGAACAGTTGGCAGTGATGAAAAAATTAAATTGGCAAAAAAATATGGATGTAGTGAGGTTATAAACTATACCAAGGAAGATTTTTCAAAAAGAATTTTGGAAATAACTGATGGAAGAGGGGTTTCCGTAGTTTTCGATGGTGTAGGAAAATCAACTTTTGAAAAATCAATCAAATGTCTACAAACTAGAGGAATGATGGTTTCTTTTGGTAATTCTTCTGGAGTAATTGCTCCAATAAATGTATTTAAAACTTTACAACCAAAAGGACTTTTTTTTACTAGACCTTCAATGGCTCAGTACTTAAGAAATAGTAAAGAACTAAAAGAGGCTTCGGACATTTTGTTTAAAAAAATACAATTACGTAAGATAATAATAGAAATTTTTAAAAAATACTCTTTAAACGATGCAGCTAAAGCTCATCAAGATTTAGAAGGTAGGATTATTACTGGTCCAGCCATTCTTAAGCCCTAGATTAGAGATTGATTTTTTTGTTTAAAATATATTTAGACTTGACTTATTAATAATGATTATTATTAATAAGTTAATGATAATGATTATCATACTCAAGTACAAGATGAATAAGAATGAATATGTTAAGAATTAAATCCAAATTTAAAAAATCAAGGTTGGTACCTCAATATACCCGTGAAATGTCATGGTTAACATTTCTTTCAGTTTTTGTTTTTGGCACGAGTACAGTTTCACAAGATAATGTTTATGTTTCACCTGATGTTAATGTATTTGATTCACCATACCTAGAGTTTGAGATACCTGGTTCTGGTGATTATATACCTAAAGAGGACATTACAAAATATAATTTCCAAAACATTAATGATATTTTAAGAAATACCCCTGGGGTATATACCAGAGAAGAAGGTGGTTTTGGTTTGTTTCCTAACATAAGTTTAAGAGGTGTAAGTACCTTAAGGTCTGCAAAAGTGACTATGATGGAAGATGGAATCAATATAGCTCCTGCACCATATTCTGCTCCAGATGCCTATTATTCTCCTTTAGCTGCAAAGATGAACGCAATTGAAATTTTAAAAGGGAGCAGTCAATTTAGATACGGCCCTCACACTACAGGTGGGGTAATAAACTATGTAACTTCTCCAATCAATTTTGGAACGAGATATAATGGAAATGTATCTTACGGATCATTTAATGACAAAACCATTCATCATACTGGCAATTGGGGTATCAGTGGACGTGTTGGTGCTTTTGGAATTCTAGGTGATGTTTATTATAGAGAAAATGATGGTACTAAAGATTTTAATGGTTCAGTGGATTCAGACGGAGCTGGAAATTCCCATCATTATGGGAGTGACGACGCTGGTGGGATGTTGCAATTCTCTCCAATGGTTAAACTATTATGGCAACTTCCCACCACAAATAATATAACTTTAGAACTAAAAGGCTCTTGGAATTCATTAGACTACAATGAAGGTTATACTGGATTAACTCAGACAGACTTTGATGCTGATCCTCACAAAAGATATGTTGCCGGACAGTTAGATAATATGAATTCTAATGCATACTCTTATTATGCCAAAGTTCATGCAGATATTACGAGTAATATTGATAATAATACAACATTTTATTTTAACAAATTTACAAGAGATTGGTTTAAATTGGATAAGGTAAACAATGTATCATTACAAAATATTGTTTCAAAAGCTTATGGAACTGCTGCAAATCTGACATGTTTAAAAGGTGAATCTGCATGTGATATTAAGTACAAGTCTAATAA
Organism: uncultured Alphaproteobacteria bacterium; assembly: GCA_964473045.1. GTDB lineage: Bacteria > Pseudomonadota > Alphaproteobacteria > Methylaequorales > Methylaequoraceae > CAYYMX01. Next base: position 41,053 of record CAYYMX010000001.1, read on the forward strand.
CAGAAAGTATTACGCTTACGGTGTTATGAATCAAACCAATTTTGATTTTAATACAGATTGGGCTGGTGTTGAAATGGATCATGATATGACATTTGGTTTCAAGTATCATTATGATAAAATTAATAGAGATCAGTACACAATTACTTATGCACAAGCTATTGGAGGAAGCTTGTCAAACGGTAGAACAGCTTTTGATGCTGATAGAAACCAAAGAACGGAAGGGTACGCTTTCTATTTAACAGACTCAGCTAAGATTGATAAATGGTCCTTCTCGCTTGGTGGCAGGTACGAGTATATGGAGCAATTCTATAGAAATAAGTCAGACGTTTATGACAAAGAAGAAATCTATGCTTTTGTTTCTGGCGGAGGATTAGTATATGATTTTAGTCCTGGAGTTTTTACAAATAATGATGATCTAGATTTATTTGCTGGTGTTTACAAAGGTTTTTCTGTTCCTGGACCGAGTTCTGGAGTTGATAAATCTGAAGCTGCTCTTAACCAGGAAAAAAGTTTAGCAAAAGAATTAGGTATAAGATACTCTACCCCAACAATTGGCTTATCTTTGGTTGGTTTTCACACAGAGTTTGATGATTTTATTGTTATAGATAATAGTAATGCTGGTGGTGCTCCTGATAATGGTGGTAAGATCAATTCTAAAGGTCTTGAATTTGGAGGTAAATATACTCCCGATAATTTCCGACCATTTAATGGAAATATAAGTTTTTATACAAATTATACATACACGTGTGCTACTTTGGATGGAGCTGCTACAACTGACGATTCAGAATCAATGTTTGCCGGAGGAAGAGACGGTTCCAATGTACCATACATTCCTGAGCACGTCTTATCATTTGGGGCCGACTATGATTATGATAAATTTAGTTTTGGTATTAATATGACTTACCACTCTGAAACTTATGGAACTGCAGAAGAAACTGAAACTGAGGAGTCGCTTAAAAGTGCTAACGCTAGAGCGGGGAGAATAGATGATGCTTTTCTTCTAAATTTTACTGGTGGATATAAAATCAATGAAAATGTATATTTAAGTTCAAGAAATTTGTATAGAATTAATA
>CAYYMX010000001.1:42135-45302 GCA_964473045.1 uncultured Alphaproteobacteria bacterium
GGTGTTAACAATGCAACAGATCTAGAGTATATTTCTTCAAGGCATCCAGCTGGTTCAAGAGCTGGAACTCCTTTATCGGCTTGGGTAAAAGCTACTGCAAACTTTTAAACTCATTGAATTTAGAAAAACAAAAGAAAAATAAAGCTTTATCTAATTCAGATTCCTATGAATACATTCTAATTCAACTTGTCGATGATGTTGTTAATAAAAGAAAAAAAGCTTCATGTTTGCTATGATTTGCTAATTGAGAAGGTATGGGTTTCTCCCAAACCAATTAATTACAAATTACTATTAGCAAAATATTTATTTGGTAGACTAATGAAAGAATCTAAACGAATATTTATTAGAGTGCAACATCTAGTACAAGAACTATGTCCAAAATGTAATCAGAGAAAAATCAACAAAGTTTTTTACAAATACTTGAACCATATTCACTAGATTTTTATTTTTAAAAAAGATTTATATATTTTTGTATTTAATTTTTAAATAATTTATTAAAAATTAATTGATTTTAAATTATTTTAGTTTTATTAAATTTGAATGAATCTTAACAAAAATAGTATATTTGAAATTGATATATACTTACCCTTTCCTAAGAACCTAAAAAAAATATATTTTGGAATGGGATGTTTTTGGGGTGCTGAAAAGGTCTTTTGGGGCATTGAAGGGATTTACACAACAATCGTGGGTTATTCAGGGGGGCATAAAAATCAACCTACATATGAAGAGGTTTGTAATGGCAATACTGGACATGCAGAGGTTGTGAGTATAGTTTTTGAAGAATCAATATTGCCAATAAAAAATCTTTTGAAAGTTTTTTGGGAGTCTCACGATCCAACTCAAATTAATCGTCAGGGCAATGATATTGGAACCCAATATAGATCATCAATTTATGTCGAAAATAAGAAACAACTTGATATTGCTATTAATTCTAAAAATAAGTTCCAAACTTTACTTTTTGATAAAGGATTTGGCAAAATAGAAACAGAGATTTCTTTATGTAAAGAATTTTATTTTGCTGAGGAATACCACCAGAAATATTTGTATAAAAACCCAAGTGCCTATTGTGATTTAAATGGACTAGGACTCAAATTAGATATTTAAAAAACTATTAAATGTTCCTCCATAAAAATAAATACCAAGCCCAAATGTAAAAACTAATTGACCTGCAATTGTATGCGCTAGTACGCATGTTTTGAATGATTTATTCAAATAAGTATACGATAGAGCTGGTGAGATAAGCGCTGTCAAAAAAATTGCATGAAAATTTAAAAACACTATATGTGAAAATGAAAAAACTAAAGCATTTATTGCAATGCTAATGCTTTTTTTATTGTTAAAAAAAATTGAATATCTAGAGAAAAAAAATAATCTAAAAATTATTTCTTGAGGAACTACCGATAAAATTGGATATAATAAAACAACTAAGGCCCAGACACTAAAGTTATTTTTTGGCAAAGAAAACAACAAACTTTTGTCAAGAAAATATACGTACAACGAAAGAAAAAAAGTAAAAGATATTGTTAGTAGAATTAATAAATTCCAGTGAATTTTTTCATTAAATAATTTTTTTAAAATTAATGGATTTTTTGACTTAAGGATATTAATTAAAGCAAAAGAAATTATTAAAAGAGTTGGTAAAATTAAGATAAATCTATTTATAAAAATAATAAATGTAGGCAGAAAAAAGTATAATAAAAAAAATTCTATTTTTAAAAAATTCTTTTTTTTAAATTTTTTTAAGGAACTAGCCATTGTGCTAAAGTTTCAATTTTTAAATGAGTACGATTAACTTCAAACAAGGCTCTTCTATGTCCTGAGGTGGCTAAATATAACCATTCAAACCTTTTAATGGAGATTAAAATATAAGAAAAATTTTTTTTGCCAATCATTGACTCTTGATTGTTAGGTGGATTGCCAGAAAATTTTTCAGGAAAGCCTGATGTTGGTTTCTTTTTTCTTAATCCTGGTTTTTCTTCAGACAAATAACATCTTTTTGACCATTCTGATAGTTTATCCCATGCTTTAGTATATGAATTTTTAATTTTTGCAATGCCATTTATTCTTAATTGGATTTTTTTTTTTTCATCATAAAAAACCATTGTTACATTTGGATTTTTTTGAATTTGAAAAACTTTATTTGTTCTAATATCACTATGAAATGAAATTGTTAATTTTTTTAAATCAAACCCACGTAATATTACAGTTCTTGCATCTGGATTATTAAATTTATTTACGGATGCTAATACAGCACTATGAAAGCAAGATTTTCGATCTTTTACTCCTCTATCTAGCATTTTAAAACATTCTGCCATTGTAAGGTCAAGGTTATTATAAAAGTTTGGCAAATCCTTCATTTTTTTGTGAGTTCATAAAATGCAATGGCTGCACTGTTAGAAACGTTTAGACTATCAATTAACTTGTCATTCTTGATTGTATTAATCTTAATTAAAAAATCACAGTTTTTTTGAATTAATTTTCTTATGCCTTTAGTTTCTGAACCTAGAACCAAAGCTTTTTTAGTTTCTTTTGGTATTGACATTAATGTTTTATTAGAATTAATATCAAGCCCAATCACCCAAAATTTTTTTTTTTTAAGCAACTCAATTGTTCTATTTAAATTTGTAACCTCAATTATTTTAACCTTTTCATATGCACCACTTGAGGCTTTTATTAAGAATGAGTTGATCTCAAATGAATTATTTTTATTAAAAATTATACTTTTGATACCAAACAAATAAGCTGATCTTAAAATTGATCCAACATTTTGTGAATCATTTAGTGAATCCAGTATAACAACAAGCTTTTCATTTTCTTCTATTTCGTTTAAGTCAAAGGTTTTGAGTTTTGTTGTTACAAGATATGCACCTTGGTTAACATTATTTTTGGTTTCCAAGTTAATTTGATTTCTTTTTAAAATTGTAACATTTTCAATTTTTGTGGAATCAATTATTTTTTTGTTTTTAACAAAAAAATCGTTAGTACATTTTAAAGCGATGATTTTTCTTTTGGGATTTTTAATTGCTGCAATTACAGAATGTAGACCAAAAATTATTTCTTTTTCTTTCATTTTTTTTTTTTAAATTTTTAATTTTTTAATTTTTATTTTTAATTTTTTTAAATCTTCCCAAACATTCTTTTTTTTTTCGGGCGATCTTAAAATAAAA
>CAYYMX010000002.1:0-45030 GCA_964473045.1 uncultured Alphaproteobacteria bacterium
AAGTCTATAGAAGAATGAGACAATTGTGAAAGGTAGTAATACGTCAATCGGCTTTCATATACGTTTTTAAAACTTAGGATTAAGAAAACTGGAGAGGTGGCCGAGTGGCTGAAGGCGCACGCTTGGAAAGCGTGTAAACAGGTAACTGTTTCGAGGGTTCGAATCCCTCTCTCACCGCCATAAAAGTTTTTTTACAGTCAAATTTTAATATTTTACATTAAAAATCAAAAATTAAAGAAAAATGCCATTGAAATTTAATTAACTATTAGTTAGTATGTATATACACTTAAGTATACATCAATGACAGCAGAAACCACTTTCAAATACAGACAGCTAATGAGTTGTAAATGTTTCAGAATGAGAAAAGCAGCCAGATTGATAACTCAGTTTTATGATAAAAAACTTAGGCCTTCAGGAATCAAGATTACCCAATTCTCCATTCTTTCCAGCTTAGCTTCTGGTAAAACTATGTCTGTAAGTGAATTATCGGATGAATTATTTATTGATAGAACCACATTAACGAGAAGTCTTGATAGACTCAATAAACTAGAACTCATTGAAAAAGTAAAAAGTCATGATGCAAGGCATAGACTCGTAAGATTGACCGAAAAGGGTTATGAAACCTTAGATCATGCAATTCCACTTTGGACAGAAGCTGAAGAAGAAATTTTTTCTGAAAGTAAAAAATATAAATTTGCAGTAATTTAGTTTAACTTTATTTTTTAATAGATTTCATATCTATAACAAACCTATATTTAACATCTGAACCTTGCATCCTTTTAAAAGCTTCATTAATTTCTTGAATATTTATTATTTCTGTATCACAAACAATATTATGCTTTGAACAATAATCCAACATTTCTTGAGTTTCTTTTATTCCTCCAATAAGAGATCCAGCTACTGATTTTCTCCCAAAAATTAAACTTCTCATATTAACTTTTTCAAATTTTTCAATTGCACCCACAATAACCATTGTGCTATCAATTTTTAGCAAGTCTAAAAATGGGCTCAGATCATGGGCTCTAGGAATTGTATTTAATAAAAAATTAAAAGTATTTTTGTGATTTTCCATCAATCTTTTATTTGTCGAAATTATTACATCACTTGCTCCTAATTTTTTGGCATCATCTACTTTATCTTTAGAAGAAGTAATTACTAAAACATTTGCCCCCATAGACTTGGCAAATTTAACTCCTATGTGCCCAAGACCTCCAAGACCTATTACACCAATTTTTTGCCCTTTTTTTATACTCCACTTTTTTAGTGGTGAATAAGTTGTTATCCCTGCACAGAGTAGAGGCGCAACAGATTTTATGTCTAAATTTTCGGGGACTTTAAGTATAAACCTTTTATCAACAACAATTCTTTCTGAATATCCTCCGAATGTTCTTCCTCCAAGAATTTTGTCCGGAGCGTTGTAAGTAAATGTTGCACCAGTTTCACAATATGGTTCTAAATCTTTTTTACAGGAAAAGCATGACTGACAAGAATTCACTAGAACACCAACACCAACTAAATCATTGATCTTAACATTTTTTACTTTGTTTCCCTTTTTAATGACCTTACCAACTATTTCATGGCCAGGTACTAATGGATAAACAGAAATTCCCCAATCATTTCTCAAATAATGTATGTCTGTATGACAAACACCACAAAACAAAATATCTATTAAAACATCATTTTCTCCAACGTCTCTTCTTGAGATTTTATAAGGACCAAGATTATCATTAGAGGATTTAGCTGCGTATGCTTTTATATTTTTATACATAAAAAAAATTTTAATCTCTATGATTCAAGTTTTAAGTACCACAAAAAGTTTTTTTAACAAGCTCATCTGTGCGTGGTGGAGCTGAAAAAAAGCTTTCTATCTTAAGATCTCTATAGGGAGATCTTAAGATAGAAAGAAATTTTCTCATAAATGAAAAATCATTTCCATGAACCGCTTCTTTTATAGCTCTTTCAATCAAATGATTTCTAGGTATGTAAATAGGGTTGTTAGCTTTCATAAAATCAGAAACTTCGTCTAATGATTTTTTCTCATCATAAATTCTTTTCTTCCAAGTCATCAGCCAATTTTTTCCATTCCTTTTATTTTTGAATTCTTTTAAAAATTCATCATCAAATTTTTCATCACTAGTTTTCGATGACAATTTTCTAAATGTTGAAGTAAAATCAAGCTCTTCCATTTGAAGCAATTCTAAAAAAGATTTAAAAATTTCAAAATCTTTTTTATTTTTTGTAAATAACCCAAACTTTTTTCTCATTCCTTCAATCCAAAAATCTTCAAATATTTTTGGAAACTGTAATAAAATTTCAGTTATTTTTTTTTTAGCTCTTTCTAGATTTTTGTCAATTAAAGGCAATATACTTTCAGCAAGTTTAGCTAAATTCCACATTACAATTTGTCCTTGGTTTTTATAAGAGTATCTTCCAAACGTATCAATAAAACTAAATACAGTTGAAGGATTATAGAAATCCATAAAAGCGCATGGTCCATAATCAATAGTTTCTCCAGAAACTAAAGTATTATCTGTATTCATTACTCCGTGAATAAATCCAACATTCATCCAACTTGATACTAATTTTGCTTGCAAAATCATTACTGAATAAAAAAAAGATAAATACAAATCCTTATTTTTTTTTATTTTTTTAAAATGTCTATTTATTGAGTAATCAATTAATTTTTTTAATGATTTGTAATTTTTACTATATGAAAAGTATTCAAAAGTTCCAACCCTGACATGACTTGATGCAACTCTTGTTAGTATACCACTAGGTAAAAATGTTTCTCTCTTAACAAACTCGCCAGTAGAAACCATTGCAAGTGATCTTGTGGTTGGAATATTTAAATGAAAAATAGCTTCACTCATTAAAAACTCTCTGATAACTGGTCCTAATGGTGCTCTTCCATCGCCTTGTCTAGAAAACCTTGTTAGGCCTGAACCTTTTAATTGAATGTCATATTTTTTTTTATCTTTACCTATAACCTCACCAATTAAAATAGCACGGCCATCTCCAAGTTGGGGTACAAAGTCACCAAATTGATGACCTGCATAAGCCAGTGCTATAGGATCTGATCCATCAGGAATCAAATTACCTGAAAAAACTAGTTTTCCTAAATCACCTTTAAGTTTTCCCGTATCAAGATTCAAAAAGTCAGATAAATCTTCATTAAATTCTAATAAATTTGGCTCTTTAACTGGGACTGGATTAATCCTTTGAAAAAAATCATTTGAAAGTTTTACGTATGAATTTTTAAAATTAAATACATTTTTTGAGTTATTTTTTTTATAATTTGTCAATTTATCTTCCTACAATGCTCAAAGTTAAGCCAATAATGAATCCAAACACACCCCCCCAAACTACTAACCAACCTAAATGTTTGTGAATCATATCTTTTATGATCGTTTGCACATGCTCAGGAGTTAATTCATTTAATCTACTATCAACAATCGACTCTATACTTTCACTTATATCTGATGATAATTTACTTGCTGAATCTGAAATATTTGCAGAAAGTTCCTCAAAAACCTCATTTATCTTTTTTTGAACTGGCTCTTTCAAGGGGTTCAAAGCCTTTCTTCCACCAAACATTTGCAACATAGAACCTAGCGATGATTCTTCAATTGCATCAGATAATTTATCAAAGATTTGTTCGTGATTAATTTTTTCTAGGGAAAGTTTTTTTTTATAATCTTTTTTTTTAACAAAATCTGCAACAGACGAATCCGTAAAGAGTTCTTCCATAACTAACTTTTTAATTCCTTTTTTAAAATCCTCAAACCTTTCTAATATAACTCCAGAACCATAAAAAAATGGTACCTTCTCAAAAAGCATGTGAATAGCAATCCAATTAGTTAAAGCACCTGAAAGAGCAAAAAAGCCTGACATAATTATTTCGTTTGAATATATAGGTGAATTGAAGCCATATATTATGAAACTTAATGCAATTAAATTTGTAACAAAGCTTTTATTCATTTCAAAAAATTTTTAATTTTATTTTTCTTAATTAAATTTCATAGTATAATATAATAAATTGAGTTTACTACTTACTCTTTTACTACTGGTCTTTATTTAAGTGTTTTTACGCAAAAAACTACAAGTTTCCGGTTTATAAGATAAGAATTGAACTTGTGATTAAATTTTGATAACACTATAATAAATATGAAAGGTAAAAATGAGTAACGGCACTGTAAAATGGTTTAATGCTAAAAAAGGATATGGTTTCATTGAACCAGAGGATGGCGGTAAAGATATTTTTGTACACGTTAGTGCTCTCGAACAAGCAGGTATAAAAAACTTAGACGATGGTCAGAAAGTAAGTTACACCGTTGAAAATAAAGATGGAAAAACTTTTGCTGCTGATCTTAAAACCCTTTAGTTTGACTTTTTTAAAACTTTTCTTATTATCATATTGATACAATAATCTAAAATAAACTATGAAAGGCAAAATATGAGTAATGGCACAGTAAAATGGTTTAATGCACAAAAAGGATATGGTTTCATTGAACCAGAAGATGGCGGCAAAGATATCTTTGTTCACATTAGTGCTCTCGAACAATCTGGTATAAAAAACTTAGACGATGGTCAGAAAGTAAGTTATTCCGTTGAAAATAAAGATGGGAAAACTTCTGCTACTGATCTTAAAACCCTATAGTTTTACTTTAGTAAAACTTTTTTTATTATCATATTGATACAGTAACCCAGTCTCGATTGAAAAATACAGTCCATTGAGAGATAGCGTCTTTTCTTTTACTTTTTTTTTAATCCAAGGGTAACTCATCAAATTATTTAAGGAGTTTCTGATATTTTCTTTCTCAGCAACCCTTAAAAGCTTTTTTGATGACAGGCAAGTGTGTGTTATATTACATCTTATATCTTTAGCTTTTTCTAGCCATTGATTTAAGTAGACTAAATTCTTATTATTAGGTTTCTTATAAATTAAGTTTTTAATCCCTGCGCAATTAGAATGACCTAGTACTACAATATTGTTAACTTTCATAATTTTAACGGCAAATTCTATAGCTGACAGAGTTGAATCGATATCTTTCCCGCTTTTTAGACTAGGAACAATGTTAGCAACATTTCTGACGACCATAATTTCGCCTAATTTCGCATTTGTTATTATTGCTGGGTCTACTCTTGAATCAACACAACTAATTAAAAGTATTTTTGGTGACTGTTCTTTTGAGAGTTTTTTGAATTTATCTGGACTTTTTAAGAAAATTTTTTTAAAAAAATTGTTATAACCATTAATAAGATATTTTATATCACTCATAATTAATCTTTTATAATAATATGCAATTTTATCTACTTATTATATTTTTTTTAGTATTTGACAAGTTAGATGCAATGGATTTGTTAGATCACCAAAATAGAACTATCAATGTTTTTTCAGAAAAATGGGAATTTTTTTCAGATAAAGTTATGGGAGGTGTTTCTGAAGGTAGCTTAGCTGTAATTAATGAAAACAACCTAAACTTTTTGAGACTTAAAGGTCAAGTAAGCACTAAAAACAATGGAGGATTCATTCAATTTAGATCTAAAGTTGATATTGAGAGTAATAATTTAAAGAATATTAAATTTAAAATCAGAGGTCAACCAAGTGAATATTTTGTTCATATAAGAACTGATTTTCTTTTTTTGCCCTGGCAATATTATGCCGGTGTTTTTAATGCCAATGACCAGTGGACTGAAGTGATAATTCCTTTCCAAGATTTTAAAAAATCAAACTTTTATCAGCCTTCTAATTTTAGCTCTTCAGAAATAATTAGTATTGGTTTCGTTGCCTATGGAAAAAATTTCAATGCACAGTTAGATTTGCTTGAACTCGAACTAACTGAATAAGAGTTTATATTTCTATTCTACGCATTTAATCGATTCTTTTGCTAGTTCCTTTGCATGTGCTGCTTCTCTACCAGTTAAATGAAAAAGTCCTGTAATTTTAGACATTAAAGCAGCTTCAAAATCATCAATTACACCATCAACAAGAATTATTTCCCACATTTGTTGAAAAATCCCAAGAATTTCTTCTCTTTCAAATTGATCTCTTATCGCTTTCGTCAAACTGTAAACTTCAACACTATTTTTAGAGTTTTCAATTGACTGATTCAAAACAACTTTTACCTTATCATCATCGAGGAATAACTTTTCTCTTAAAATATTCTTAATCTTTTTCATTTCAATCCCGGAAATTTTACCGTCGCTCCTTGCAGATTCAACAAGTATTGATGCAATCAAAATATTCTTTTCTTTTCCAGTTAAATCATTAAGTTCATCTTTTGATTTAAATTTAAAAATATTTAAAATCATTTTGTGATTTTGGAAAAATTTGATTATAATGTCAAATGATTAAGAACTGATAATAAAAAATTTTATTATTTATAATATCTATAATTCATATTGAAAATAATGTTAAATTTTATAACTCTTTATATGAATATAGCTGTTTTCTTTGTTATAGTTTTAAATTTTGCAAAAGTCTTATCGCAGGATGAAGTTTTCGTGTCCCCCGATGTTAATATAATTTCCGTTACACCAGTTCAGGGTGCAGGCATAAGTTTAGAGAGGGTGCCTTCAAACATCCAAACTGTATCAGAGGAAGACCTAGCTGAAAAAAAAAACTTATCAATAACAGACACTTTAAATAAAAAAGCAGCCGGCATATCCATTTCAAATTTAAACAGCTCTCCAATGCAAAGTGATATAAACTTCAGAGGTTATGTTGCTGGACCTTTACTTGGAACGGCTCAGGCTTTAGCAATTTACCAGAATGGCATGAGGGTTAATGAATCTTTTGGTGAAATTGTTCAGTGGGATTTAGTTCCTGACTTTGCCATACAAAATATGCAAGTATTCCCTGGGGGTGACCCAGTGTTTGGCCAGAATGCAATAGGTGGGGCTATTTCTATTCAAATGAAAAATGGCTTTGATTTTAACAGTGCTAATAGTCAAATTTCTGGTGGGAGTCACTCGAGAACTAATGAAATTTTGGAATATGGTCATAGTTTTGATAATTATGCAGTTTATGTGGGTGGAAATTTTAATTACGACAAAGGTTATAGACATCACTCTGAATCATATTTGCAAACATTTTATTCTGATATCAGATATAGAAATGATGACACAGAACTTTTCGCTAACATTGGTCAAGCCTTTACAGATTTAAATGGAAATGGGGCAGCACCTTTAACTCTTCTTGATATGGAAGGTAGAGATGCTGTTTATACACATCCAGACAACACAAAGAATAAAAACTATTACATTAACGTTGGTGGCAATCATTTTGTAAACGATGAAATATCACTACAAGGAAATATCTATTATCGTCACATGGAACGAAGAAACTATAATGGTGATGAATTTGAAGGAAAGGATTGTGGAGACCGTTTTGATGGAACAGGTACACCAGATAATACGTTATGTGGAGAATTCGAAACTAACACTGATGGCGTGGAAATATTAGACATTTCTGGTAGAGAAATAAATTATGCTTCTCTTGGTCTTGAAAAAGATGATGACGAAGATAATGAGGTTGATGATATTGGTGCAATCAATAGGTCTAATACTAAAACTAATGCCTTTGGATTTAATCTTCAATCCACGCACGATTCGTTTTTTAAAGAAATGAATAATACATTGATCGCTGGTTTGAATTACGATTTTTCTCATAATAGTTTTGGCTCTTCAACTGAGTTAGCTCAGCTTACGGATAATAGAGGTGTTCAAGGAACTGGAGTTCTTCTAAGTACAGATGAAGAAGGAGAGCAACAATTTGTTACTAATATTGAAGCTACAGGCCACAATGTTGGTTTGTACGGATCAAATACCCTAGATATAAATGATACAAGCTCATTGAATATTTCAGCTAGATGGAACTGGTCATCATTAAAAATTGAGGATCAACATGGAACAGCCCTTGAAGGTCATCACTTTTTTTGGAGATTCAATCCAAGCATTGGTTTAACAAAAAGATATGGAAATACAACAGCATTCATATCATATAAAGAGTCAAGTAGAACTCCATCTATAGCAGAACTAGCATGTGCTGACCCTGATTCACCTTGTAGACTTCCAAATTCTTTTCAGGCTGACCCACCTCTAGACCAAGTGGTAAATAGAAACTTTGAAATTGGTGCAAGAGGAACATACACTGAGGACCTATTAAAAATGCAGCACAAAGTCGGATGGACTATAAATGCATTTGCAGGAAGAAACTATAATGACATAATTTTTATTGGAGGCAATAGAGTAGGAACCGGTTATTTTAGGAATGTTGGTAATACTCAAAGGTTAGGAACAGAGTTCGCGTTAAATGGTAAATTAGGAAAAAAATGGAATTGGTTTGCTAAGTATGCATATGTAAGGGCTACATTTGAAACCAATCAAAAAATATCAAGTGTTGGACATGCAGAAAACGCACTAAATGAAGATGATTCTGTTGAAGAAGCTGAAATAAAAGAATCCTATCAGATAACTGTTGGACCTGGAGATGCAATCCCTGGAATTTCTCCACATATTGGAAGGTTTGGTATTGGTTATAATCCACTCAAAAATTGGGATATAAGCGTGGATGTTGAAGCAAATTCTGATCAATTTTTCAGAGGAGACGAAAATAACGCTCACGGACTGAAAGTACCTGGATACTTCATATTCAACCTTAGCACTGAATATAACGTAGAGAACGTACAACACGGTGATCAAGTAACATTTTTCCTACAAGCATTAAATATCCTTGATGAGAACTATGAAACGGGAGGGATTTTAGCAGAAAATGAAGTTGATGGTACAGGAGGAAGTGGTGTTTTTGTAGCTCCTGGTCAACCATTTACAATTTTTGGAGGATTAAAATGGGTTTTCTAGTTTCGTAGATTGAAGCTTGGGAAGACCACTGTTTTAAGGGAGGAAATATTATGATTTTAGGTCTTCCCGTTGTTCAATTTTCTGACACTAATCAGAAAGTAACTAAAATACGCAATATTCATGCCATCAAAATTTTGTAATCTAGATTTTGTAGAAACAATTTTTGGTTTAAGTTATTATAATAATAAAAAACCATTATTTTTATAGTATTTATTAGACATGGAGAACTTTCAATTAACTTTTTCTGCTTTTTTGTTTCCAGCTATTCCATTAATGATGTTAAATTTTGGAAATAGGTGGGTTGCTCTTAGTACTCTCATTAGAAAAGTTCACACAGAATTTATTAATAAGAAAGTCACCAAAAAAGAAAAGTCAGCTATGAGATATCTAGAACAAATAAAAATCTTAAATCTTAGACTTAAATACGTTAAAACTATGCAATTTTTTTCAGGGTTAGCATTTTTATTCAATTTGATAACAATTTTAACTGGCATATATAATTTAGAAATGGCTTTGGTTTTTTTTGTGTTAGCTTTGCTTCTTTTTTCATTTGCAATTTTAGTTTTTTTAGTTGAAATCCAATTAAGCAGTAAAGCTTTAAAAACTCATCTTGATGATTTAGAAAATATTTAATAATTTAAATTTTTATTAGTAAGTAAGGTCATTCCATTTGTACAAGGAACTTTCAAAACATCCTAGTGGACTAAGCACATTATTTTTAACTGAATTGTGGGAAAGATTTAGCTATTATGGAATGAGAGCCATTTTAGTTCTATATTTAATCTCTGGCAAAGATTCTCAAAACCCTGGTATGGGTTGGTCACATTCCGAAGCTATAAGTTTATATGGTTGGTACACTGCACTTGTTTATATTGCATGCATCCCTGGCGGAATGATTGCCGACAAAATACTTGGTAATAAAAGATCCGTTCTTTATGGAGGGGGGCTTCTTTGTATTGGTCACTTATCACTTGCTATACAAAATAATTTCTTTTTTTTTTTAGGTTTGTTACTAATTATTCTAGGCGTTGGTTTACTTAAACCAAATATCTCCACTCTTGTAGGAAACCTTTATAACAAAAATGACCCAAGAAGAGATCAGGGGTTTACAATTTTCTATATTGGAATTAATTTAGGGGCTTTTTTTTCAAGTCTTCTAGTAGGCTATGTTGGTGAGGTATATGGTTGGCATTTTGGTTTTTCTCTTGCAGGCATAGGAATGCTAATTGGTCAACTAATTTTTGTTAATGGAAATCAAAATTTGATTGAAAATAAGGTTTCGAAGAAAAAATACGTAAAAAAATTAAGATTTACTGATATAGAAATAGATAGAATAAAGTTAATGTTTCTAGCTTTTATTATATTAATTATTTTCTGGGCATCATTTGAACAGGCGGGTGGATTAATGAATATATATGCTTTTGAAAAAACTGATAGAAGTATTAATTTTATTAATTGGGAAGTTCCAGCAAGCTGGTTTCAATCAATAAATCCTTTAATGATAATTTTGTTTGGTTTTTTTGTTTCATCATTCTGGCTCTTATTTAAAGGTAAAGTCTATGCTTCTTCTCTTTCTAAAATAGTTATTGGTCTTATAGTTATGGGTATCGGGTTTGTGTTTATGTTCTTTGCCTCTATTGAGGCATCCATTTTTGGCAAATCATCGATGTATTGGTTACTACTAGCTTATTTTTTTCATACCATAGGAGAACTTTGTGCCTCACCTGTAATTTTGTCTTATATTACTAAATTATCTCCGACACAACTCACAGCATCATTAATGGGTCTTTACTTTGCTGCAATAGGATTAGGAAATAAATTAGCTGGATATGTAGGCCAGTATTCAGAAAATTTAGGAGAAAAAACTATATTTATAAGCATTAGTATTGTTTGTACATCTGTAGGCACAATAACTTTGCTATTTATCAAGAAGTTAAATAAACTTTCCCATGGTATAGACAGTTAATTTGATTTAGCAAGTGATGATGCTAATTTAGTCAAGAATAATTTTTGGCGCCCGTAGCTCAATTGGATAGAGCATTTGATTTCGGCTCAAAAGGTTAAGGGTTCGACTCCTTTCGGGCGCGCCATAATTCAAAGAAAGTTATATCTTAAACAGTTATTTTTTAAAATTTAGTGGAAACCTTAATAAAAACAAATGATTTAGTATATGTAAGCTGGATTAAACATCAGTTAAGCACACACAATATAGAATTTCTTGTTCTTGATGAATCGATGGCTATCACCGAAGGTAATATTTCTGCAATTCCAATTAGAATAGTTGTTAGTTCAGAAAATCTAAAAAAAGCCAGAAATCTAATTAACACAAATTCCTAAATACGTGTATATACAGTATTAAATCATGAAAATAAAATAATTGGATTGCTGTTTTCCTTAAGCCACATTTTTTTTGCTTTATAATCAGGAACAAACTTAGACAAAATTTCCCAGAATTTTTTTGAATGATTATGTTCTTCTATATGGCAAAGTTCATGGACTATTACATAATCAATAATTTTTGGAGGCAACAAAACTAACTTCCAGTTCAAATAAATGTCACCAGATGCAGAGCATGCACCCCATCTAGCTTTATAGTTTTTTATATAAACATTATTAAAAAAAATTTTGATTCTTGTTGAAATAGATTTCGTTCGCTCTTTTAGGTATTTCTCAGATTTGTTCCTACTCCAATTTATTATTAGCTTTTTAATATTTTTTAGTGACTGATTACTAGAACTTATAACCAAATTATCATTTATCATACAAACTTTATTAGAATATGATTTTTTAAATGTAAATTTTTTTTCCTGACCAAAAAGTATTATTTTTCCACTTTTCAACAAGGTGTCTAATGACTCTTTCTGATTCTTCTGTTCATCAATTTTTTTTTGTATCCAAGTCCTTTTTTTATTAATTATAGTCTGGATCTGACGATCAGATGTAAAGAAAGGACATAAAATTACTGCTCTGCCTTCTTTTATTTGTAGAGAAATGGTCCTGATTCTTTTTGTTCTTTTAATTTTAACATTGGAAAGAAAAGACTCTCTTTTAAAATATTTTGTTAAAAAATTCAACATTTTATCCATTAAAATATCAGTTATTTATAGTTTTTTTAATCTTTAAAAAAAATTTCACAAATTATTTTCCAACAAATCTTAATATATTTCTTTCTCTCACTCTCTCAACTAATGAAAGTGATCCATAATTAATCTTTTCCCAATATTTTTTTATCAATTGGTCGAATGATTTATTAGTTAAAATTGCTATCATACCATTAATAGATCCAGCATGAGCTATTATAAAAACATCTTTATTTCTAAGGATAACATTATCTAAAAACAGACTTAATCTAAACAAAAACTCATTGTTTGTTTCTCCATTAGGAACCTTAAATGTCAGTAAGTTATTTTCCCATTCCTTTATTTGTTCTTTTGGAATTGAATCCATTTTTTTCATCTCCCAATCACCTAGATTTAATTCCTTTAATCTTTCATCTACAATTACTGTCTTTGAAAGAGTTTTAGCAAGCTTATGGCATCTGATCAAAGGACTAGTAAAAACTTGAATCTTTTCTAAATTTATTTTTTGGCTAGCAATTTTTTTCTTTACAATTTTCACATCATCATTGAAAGTATCTGACACATCAATATCTGTTTGTCCATAAAAAATATCCTTGGCAATTTTAAGCGATGTATGTCTAAGAAAAAAGAACTTCATTTAGTATAAAATTTCAAAACTACAAAATTCTTTAAAAGTTACGTCCTGTAATTCGATTTTGATCACCTTAGAAAACATTGGCCCCATATAACATTTTTTTAAAAATATTTTTTTTTCCTTTTCTTCTCCACTAATCTCAAACTCAACTGTTTTATCATCACAGTTTTTAACCCATCCTGTTAGTGAATTTTTTATTGCAGTATTTCTTACCCAAACTCTATAACCAACACCTTGAACCTTGCCAAAGACTTTACAAAGGGTATTAGTTTTCATCTAAATCTCTATAATCAACCTCAATAATTTCTTCTTTACTTGGTTTGTTTTTATTTTTTTCTTTATATACTGAACTCTTTAATTTATCTGGCACAATATTCCAAACAAAATTTCTAAAAGATCTTATTAACAAGATTAAACCTAATATGTCACTAACAAATCCAGGAATAATTAATAAGATTCCAGCAATTTTTTTGTAAACCCAACTTTCAGGCTCACGAGCTATTTTTTCAATTTCACCTACAGTATTTGAGGATTTAAGCAAGAATAATCCGAAAAAACCAGTAAGAAAAATCATTACTATCACTAAGAAAAAACCAAACAAATCTCCAAATAATATAAATGCAAGGATTTCTAAGAACGGATACAATAATATTAATTTAAGATTCATAATTTATATTTATCATCAAAATGTTTTTTATAAAATAACAAAAAATGTTAATAAATTTAGACAACTATTTACTCTTAATTGTAAAAACCATGATACCCTTTCTATTAGGTAGTCTGATTTTTTTCTCCACTGTGGTGGCACCAAACACTTTCCAAAATTTAGATAAGAAGAATTCTAGAAAATTTATAAGGTCTATCTTTCCTAAATTATATTTGTGGTCAATATTTATAAGCCTAGTTATATTTTTGTGCTTGATAAAATTGAATGTTTTACATTCTTTTTTATTTTTTATAATTTTATTAGGCTATGTATACTCTAAAACTTTTTTAATAAAAAGAATAAACAAGGTTGGTGACAAAAATCTAATGAAAGAAACAGAGAAAAAAGAATTTGAAAATCTTCACAGATTAAGCGTATTTATATTTTTGTTACAAATAATTTTAATGTTATCAATTTATTTTTTAATTTAATCTTTCAGCAACCTTTGAAGGAGCTCATAATTTACTAGTTTTTCATGACAATTTACACCTTCAATATACTTGAATGGTTTTTTATAATCCCCAAGATCCGAAATAATCAATTTTGCTCCATTAAACTTTTCATTTTCTGTAAAAACTGAAGGAGTAATTATGACTCTAAGATTAGCTCCAACAGCTGCCTCAAGACCTCTTGGTGAATCTTCAATTACAACACAGGACTGAGGAGGCAACTTAAGTTTTTCCAATATCCATTCATAAATTTCAGGAGACGGTTTTTTGTTAATTGTGCATTCGCCATGAGCAACAATATCAAAATAATCATTAAGTTCTATTTTCAGTCCCTTTTGGAATAGATTATTTACATTTTCTTCAGATGTTGAAGAAACTAAACCAAGCTTCACCTCTTTTTCTCTTAGCTCTGTAATCAATCTTAATACACCGGGTCTAAGTCTAATACTAGATTCAGTTAGATAATCTTTATAAATCTCATTCTTTATTTTGTGAATTGAGCTAATATATTTTGTCAAGTTCTTGTAATTTAGCATCTCTGGCCAAGCTCTATTAATATAGTGTTTTATTCTCTCTTGACCTCCACCCATTTGTATTAATTCCTTATAAATTGCCTCATCCCAATACCAATCTAGACTAAACTCCTTAAATGATTCGTTAAATGATCTTCTGTGAAGATCCTCTGTTTCTGCAATCGTTCCATCTACATCAAAGAACACAGCATTAAGTTTCATTCTTAATTCTCCTAATTATTGAAGATGTAGATTTTCCTTTTAAACATTTAATTAACACTACTTTTCCTCCCCAACTAACTACTTCTTTATGGCCAACAACCTGTTCCTTTTGATAATCATCGCCTTTAAAAATTAATGCTGGTTTTATTTTATTGATTAGCTTAATAGGGGTTAATTCGTCAAAAATCACAATCATATCAATAAAGTTAAAATTGGACAAAATTTTTGCTCTTTCTTCATGTTTAATTATTGGTCTTTGTCTTCCTTTTAACTTTTTTACTGACCTATCACTATTTAGACCCAGAACAAGTAAGTCGCATTGACCCTTTGCTTTCTTCAAATAATCAATATGACCATCATGCAATAGGTCAAAACATCCATTAGTAAATCCTATTTTTTTTTCTTTATGATTATTATAAATCTCTTTGAAAGCTTCAATTGCCGTAAATATTTTTTTTTCATCATCTGTGTTTTTAATAATTTCATCTCTTGAAACACTTGCAGTTCCAAACTTTCCAACAGCAATACCAGCAGCTTTATTAGCTAATATTGCTGCCTTTTTTAAATCCTCTCCTTTTGCTATACTTACAGCAAGATATGCAACAACAGTATCCCCAGCTCCAGAAACATCAAAAACCTCAAGTGCTTCAGACGACAAATTAAATTCATTACCATTATCAAATATTATGGTCATACCTTTTGAGCTTCTTGTAGTTAGTACAGCCGAAAAAGAATAATCATCTATTAATCTCTTGGACAGCTTTTGTATTAAATTAGGTGTGTTTTCATAGATAGAAGGAGTACTTGTTGATACTAATAGCTCCTGAAAATTAGGAGTAATGACGTTAGCATTTTTATATAATTCAAATGAGTGCCTCTTAGGATCAACAAGAACAATCTTTTTTTTTTTTCTTGATATTTTTATAATTTCTTTCAGAAGCTTCTCAACTAGCATCCCCTTATTGTAATCAGAAATTACTACAACATTAAATTTGTCTATATGCTTTTTAAAAATTGTTAAAATTTTCGATTGTATCTGCTTGTTAATCGGCGAAGTTATTTCTTGATCTACTCTAAGAATTTGTTGCTGGCCAGAAACAAACCTCTTTTTTTTTGTAGTAAACCTAGAGCTATCTTCTACAAAGTTAAATGTTAAACCTTTACATTCTCTAGAAAGTTTTTTTAAAATTTCTGCCTCATTATCTTTACCAACGATGGATAGGAGGTGACATTTTCCACCAGCAGTACAAATATTCCTCGCAACATTTCCTGAGCCACCAAGAACAAATTTATCACTCTCAATTTTTAAGATAGGTATTGGAGCTTCTGGAGAAATTCTATTTACATTTCCCTTTGAATAGGAATCAAGAATCACATCTCCTACACACAAAATTTTCTCAACAATTCTATCCTTCTTGGAATTCATAATTTTCTTCCTTTTTTCAACAAAGAATCAAAAAATTCTATTGTCTTTTTCAGACCCGTTTTTCGATCAAAAACTGGAGCCCAATTTAATTCATTCTTTGCGACAGCTATATCAGGACATCTTTGCTTTGGGTCATCTTGAGGTAAATTCTTATAAACAATCTTGGACGAACTTCCTGTCATTTCAACAATCTCTTTTGCAAGTTTAGAAATTGCTATTTCTGAAGGATTACCTAAATTCATTGGTCCAGGAAAATTATCTTTATTCATCATTAAAAATATACCTTTAACAAGGTCGTCAACATAGCAGAATGATCTCGTCTGGCTTCCATCTCCATAAACAGTTATATCCTTATTTGTTAATGCTTGGATTATAAAATTGGATACTACTCGTCCATCATTAGGCTGCATCCTTGGCCCATAGGTATTGAAAATTCTTATCACCTTAACATCTATTTTGTGTTGTCTTTGATAATCCCAAAAAATTGTTTCTGCACATCTTTTCCCCTCATCATAACAAGCTCTAGGCCCATCGATACGGACAGCTCCACGATAATCCTCGGGCTGGGGGTGAATTTCTGGGTCTCCATAAATCTCAGATGTTGATGCCTGAATAATTCTAGCATTATTCCTTTTAGCCATGCCTAAAACGTTAATCGCCCCATGAACACACGTTTTTACAGTTTGGACTGGATCATTTTGATAATGAATGGGTGATGCAGGACAAGCAAAATTATATATTTCATCAATCTCTAAGAATAAAGGAAATGTAATATCATGTTTTATTAATTTAAAATTTTTGTTGTCGATAATTTTTTTCAGATTATCTTTGTTTCCTGTATAAAAATTATCACAGCATACAACTGAATGACCTTCATTAACAAGACCTTCACACAGATAAGATCCTATGAATCCTGCACCACCTGTAACTAAAATTTTTTTCATCTTAATTTAATATTTATTTCAACAGTATCGCCTGCATCCAAAAAAAAGGATGCTTCTTTAAAATCTGGTGGACCTAGAAAAACTGCTGCATCATTACTAAAGCCATATTTCTCTTCAGGAAAAGACAAGAAAGTATCAAATTCATTGTTAGAGTTTTCATCGTGATAAATTGCCATTGCATAATATCCTTCTTTAAGATTATCAATAATAACACCCTCTTGGGAAACTTTCGTAACTTCCTCAGTAAAACCCAATAGTTTTCCGTTCTGTTCAGGAAAAAAATCAGGTTTGTCATACAGTGCAAAATGAATTAATCCAATTCTTGAATCAAAATTATTTACTCTAACTATTAATTTTCCGGCATTCCCCACAGAATGAAAAAAAAAAAACAAAGTGAATAGAAAAAAAATTAAATTCATAATCTTTGGTATTTTATACATGAGATAATATAATAAAATTATAATGGTGATATACTAAATTAAAATGAGAAAATTTTTTAATATTTTTTTTGTAATTCCAATTTTGTTTTTCGTTTTTTTTAGTTTCTCACAGTCTAGCGAGAAAGATTTGGATTCTGAAGAAATCATCTTATCATCAGAAATAACTATAAAAACTCTGCTTAAAAACAGTGATCTACAAAACTTAAGAAAATACATTAAAAATTCGCGGGCAATTTTAATTTTCCCAGAAATCTATGAAGGGAGTTTTTTATTTGGCGCTAAGGGAGGAAGTGGACTGCTTCTTGTAAGAAAGAATGAAAACAAATTCTCCGGACCTTTCTATTTCACTTTAGGAGGAATTAGTCTTGGTTTACAATTTGGATTGAAATCAGGAAGAGTTGTAATGACAATCATGACAAATCGAGGTTTGAAATCTATACTAAAAGAAAGAATTAAATTTGGGGTTGATGTTGATTATGCAGCTATAAACTTTGGCACAGGATATTCAGCAGAAAGCACAGTGAGACTAGCAGATATTTATTCTTTTTCAGATAACTCAGGATTGTTTTTTGGAGGATCATTAGAAGGTTCATATTTGCAACCCAGAAATGACTTAAATTTTGCCATACACAATAAACAATTTTTGTCGGATGAAATTTTAAAAACTAACACTTTAAATGATAAAGCAAAAAATCTAGCAAAATTAATTTCAGACATAAACGATGATACAAAATAGTGATAACAATACTGCTATTGTTATCTGTGGTCATGGTTCAAGAAACAAAAATTATTTAAAAAACTTTCTACATTTAAAAGATTTTTTAAGCTCTTTTTTCAAAAAATATAATTTTTTTCACTGTTTTATAGAAATTAATAGACCTTCTATAGAAGTTTGCCTGGAAAACTTAATTCATTATGAAAAAATTATTTTTGTTCCATTCTTAATCTTTAGTGGACGACATTTTGAAGAAGATGTATTGAAAAAAATAAAAAAACACGAAAAAAAGATTGTTGTTTTAGAAAGATTCAACCTAATAGAAGAAGTAGCAAAAATATATACTCCCATATTAAAAAAAAATATAAAAAGAAATATTAGAAATTTCTTAGTAACCTGTGGATCATTTAGTAAAAAACCATCTCTAGCTTTAGAGCTAAAAAATTATACCAATCGCATAGCACATGAACTGAAATTGGATAAATCAATGACATTTCTAACTGGTCAAGAATTAGAAACTATAAAAAATATTAAAAATGAACTGAAAGAAAATGACTACCGTATTATTTTGCATCCAGTATTTTTGTTTAGAGGATACTTGTATCAAAAAGTTTCTAAAATATTTTTAAAGAATTTCAAAAAAAATCTAAAGATTTTAGATCCAATCACTCAACAAAAAGAATTTGTGATTTTGGCAAGGAAGAAATTAGTTTCTGCTCTGAATATCTCTAATTAACTTTCGAATTTTTTTATTTCTAGATGACTTCGCATAATCAAAAATATTTTTACCACTAAAGTCTCCAATTTCTATATTAAATTTTTTTTTGATAAGTATTTCTACTGCATTTACATTCATTCGTTCAATTGCAATCATTAGCGGAGTTCTCCCAACATCATCTTGAGAATTAATATTAGCCCCTGCTTCAAGAATGGTGTCAATAAGCATGTATCTATTATTTGTAATGTAAAATGATAATAAAGATTTTTTATTTGGAACTCTTTTTTTAATCTTGGCACCATGTTTAATTAATAAATCAAACATTTCCTCGTTATCATTTTTTAAAGCATATGCTAATGGAACTAAATTATCAGGATCAACAATATTTGCTGACACTCCTTTTTCTAGCATTTCATTTGTCTTATCTAAATTTGATTTCTTAACTGCTGTAAATAACACAGCTTCTATAAAAATCTCACTATCGTCAAAAGCATCTACAAAGCTGATTAATGAAGAAAAAATAAGAAAAAATAGAAAAAATCTATAAAATGCTTTATTCATATAATTAATTATTAGCATAATTATTAGCAATAGTGCTTAAAAAGAAAAAGAAAAAAATAATTCTTATTGGGTCAAACCCTAATGATTTTTTAGACTGTACTCTTGAAGCAGTCGATATTTTAAGAATTTCATATTGCGTTATAATTTCTAAAAAGTTCGATAAAAAATTCTTTAATTTTTTTAAAGAAAACTCGATAAAATACATTTTAGAAGAAAGTTTATCTGTCAAGAGAGGAACACATCTTTGGAAAAAAATCCTAGATTTGTTTTCAATTTATAAATCATTAGTGCATATAATTTCAGGTGATACATTTCTTTTCAGCAACTGCAAGGATGAAAAAAAATTTTTTGAAAAAAATCATGTTTTAGTAGAAAGATTTCCGGCGATAATTGAAATCACTAACATTTTGAACTCACAAAAAATCTTTCTAACTAATAGAAAAAAAAACTCTTCCGTAACTTTTTTAAATAAATTTAATAAAAAAAGAATAATTGATCCATTGAAATCAAATAAATTTGAAAAGTTGATCTTTAAGGTTGAAAAAATAAAACAGATAGAAGATCTAATTTCAATAATTTCTAATAATTTTCAAAAAAGGAAATTAAAATTATTAATTGGAAAAAAAATTTTTAATCTTGATCTTGTCGTTCTAAAAAAAATAAATGAAAGAAAGATTCTTGATAACAATATATATGTAATAATTGAATAAATGCAGAAATACAAATCCATCTTCAAAAAAAATCTTTTTTTAATGATAATTGTTATCTTAATTATAACTATTGTTATTTTGGTAATAACAAAACTAAAAGAAAATAATAAAGGTTTGTCTATTGGAGGAAATTTTATTTTGACAGATCAGGATGGAAATTTTTATGATTCCAGTAAAAATAATAAGAAAAAATTAATTTATTTTGGGTATACGTTTTGTCCTGATGTTTGTCCTTTTGATATATTAAAAATGTCAGAATTTGTTGAATCCAACCCTAAAGTTCTTTTTAAAGTTGAGCCACTCTTTATTACGATTGACCCCGAAAGGGACAACCCAAAAATATTAAAATCTTTTTTAGAAAACTTCAACTCTGCAATAATTGGTCTTACAGGAACATTAGAGGAAATAAGCAGCTTGCAAAAAAAATTCAGAATTTTTGTGAAAAAAAATAAAAAAAACTCGTCTGATCAAAACTATCTTGTTGATCATACAATTCTTTTCTTTCTTATTAATGGAAAAGGTGAATATATTTCGCACTTTCGCCCAAATGAACTCAATTTAAATATTCAGAAATATTTAAACTGACTTTAAAAAAAGTTTTCTAATATTTGCTCAAAAACATTCCTTTTCTTTCTAATTTTCTTGCTCTTAGTGATTAGTTCGTCAATTTTTTTCCTATCAATCAACGCTTCATCAATAGATGGATAGTTATCAAGCCTTTTTGCAATTAGTCCAGTATGAGCTTTTTTCATAAAATCTTTCCAGAGCATTACAGGCGCAGTCCCCCCCGTAATGTTCTTCATTGGAGAGTC
The DNA here is from genome assembly GCA_964473045.1 of uncultured Alphaproteobacteria bacterium. Classification (GTDB taxonomy): domain Bacteria; phylum Pseudomonadota; class Alphaproteobacteria; order Methylaequorales; family Methylaequoraceae; genus CAYYMX01. The sequence continues at coordinate 20,792 of CAYYMX010000002.1, forward strand.
ATTATCATTACCAAACCAAACGCCTGCAACTATTTCTGAAGTAAACCCTATAAACCAAGCATCTCTTAATGATTGGCTTGTTCCAGTTTTTCCTGCAGCTGGTCTGTCTAATTTAGCTTTTCTTCCCGTACCATTTTCAATAGTTGATTGTAACATTTTTACCATTGTCTTTGTTGTTTTTGTATCTAATATACGGCCAGGACCTACTCCTTTTCTCATAAACAAAGTTTTTCCAGAAGTGTTTTCAATTGATCTAATGCCATGAACAAATACCCCATTCCCCCTATTTGCAATAACATCATAAGCTACAGTCATTTCAAGCAAATTAACCTCTGAAGTACCTAATGCAACTGAAGGGGAATTAAGCAAAGGGCTTGTAATTCCCATGGATTTAGCCATTTTAATAACTTTTTCTCTGCCAACAATTTCCGATAATTTAACAGCTACAGTATTTATTGATTTTGAAAATGCTTTATCTAGAGTTACCTCGCCTATGAAATCTTTTTTATAATTTTTAGGAGACCACCCATTTATATTAATCTCCGAATCAATCATTAAATCTTCCGGTAAAAAACCATTCTGAATACCAGCTAAATAAACAAAGATTTTAAAAGCTGAACCCGGTTGCCTTTGCGCTTGTGTCACTCTATTGAATTGAGAATCACCATAATCTCTCCCACCGATCATAGCTAAGACCGCTCCGTTATGATTAAGTGCAACAATTGCAGATTGGTCTGCTGAAGGAAATTCTGGTGATACTATATTCATTGAGTCTTCAGCCATCTTTTGTAGTTTAATATCAAGAGTGGTTCTAATAATTAAATCCTCCTTGATTTCTCCTAAGTAAGATTTCACCCTAGGCAAGAGCCAATCAACAAAGTATCTCGTACTTTTTGGGGCCGAAGTAAACTTTTCATATTTTTGATTGCTTTGTTTTGTATCAATTATTTTTTCTAGTGTTATAAGGCCATTCTTTGACATATTCTCCAGTACTTTACTGGTTCTAACTTTTGAAAGCTTATGATTTGCAATTGGATTATATTTCGATGGAGCTTTCAGCAAACTAGCAATAAGTGCGCATTCATACAAATTCAATTCTTCAACTTTTTTATTAAAATATTTTTCTGAAGCTGCCTGTACACCATATGTTCCAGATCCTAAATAAACTCGGTTGAGGTATATACTTAATATTTGCTCTTTCGAAAATCTCATTTCCAACCAAAAGCTCAATATCAATTCATGAAACTTTCTTGTAAATGATCTTTCCGGAGTTAAAAAAAGATTTTTAGCAAGTTGTTGCGTAATTGTACTTCCACCCTGAACTATCTTTCCAGCGTTCACATTTACATATATTGCTCTCATAATACCCCTAAGATCAACTCCTGGATGATAAAAAAATCGTTTATCTTCAGTAACTATTACAGCGTCAATTAAGTTTTTTGGTAACTGATTAAATTGGATTGATTGACCATAAATATCACCATATGATGCAATTATTCTTCCCTCTTTATCAAGAAAGGTTATACTTGGTTGTCTAGAAATTTGGATAGATTCTGTCTCTGGAAGATTTAAAAGAGACCAAATAACTGCTATACTAAAAAAAAGAACCAGCCAAATGAAAATAATTAACGACCACTTTAGAGTCCTCACATCAATTCTCCCTAGTCCAAAAACACTTAATCAAACGTCTAAATTAGAAACCTTTTTAGCATTTGATTGGATAAAAATTTTTCTTTTTTCTACATCATCGCCCATAAGTTCACCAAAAATTTGATCAGCTCGTTGGGCATCTTCAACTTTAATTTTCAACAGCGACCTAAACTCTGGATCTAAGGTGGTCTCCCACAATTGATCAGGATTCATTTCTCCTAGTCCTTTATACCTTTGAAAGGAAACACCTTTCTTAGCAAAATTTAAGCCTTTCAAAATCAAGTCTGTTGGGGAATTAATTGTAAACTCATTCTCCTTAACAATTAACGTTGACTTCCCAAGAAAATATTCTTGAAGAAATTCACAGAAATTATTTAACAAAGTAAACTCCTCTGATCTTAAATCATCGAAAGTTATAGAAAAACTTTCATTAACCTTATTTTCAGTACGAGTAAAAATTAATCCCATATTTTCTTTTTCTTTAACAGACCATTCTTTATCAGAAAAATTTAATCTTTTAAGGATATAACCAAGTGATTTATTAATTTTCTCTTTTGTTTCAAAATTTGAAATGTCTAATATTCCAGAAATTGCAGCTTGCTCTAACAAGAAATAACGATTAGCATTTTTTTTGCTTACCATATCAAGCAATTTATTTATATATAATGCTTTTTCAAAAATTTTAAAAAGATCTCTACCCTTTGTCGTTACACCGTTATTTTGTTTTAATAATGAATCATTTATTAAATCGTCTATAAAGTAATCTTCTAATTCTTTGTCATCTTTAAGGTACAGATTGGTTTTACCCTTATTTATTCTGTAAAGAGGTGGCTGGGCAATATAGATATACCCATTTTTAATCAATTCATTCATATGCCTGTAAAAAAATGTTAGCAACAAAGCACGAATATGTGACCCATCAACATCTGCATCTGTCATTATAACAATTTTGTGATACCTAAGATTCTCGATATTAAAATCATTATGAAAACCTGAACCTAAAGCTTGTACTAGTGTAGCTATTTCTACAGAACTCAAAACTTTGTCTTGCCTTGTTTTTTCTGTATTAAGGATTTTTCCTTTTAAAGGTAACACAGCCTGATTTTTTCTATCTCTAGCCTGTTTAGCTGAACCTCCAGCAGAATCTCCCTCAACAATAAACAGTTCACAGTTTTCAGGTGATTTATCCTGACAGTCAGCAAGCTTTCCAGGAAGAGAACCAATCTCAAAAGCAGAGTTCTTTCTAGAAACTTCTCTAGCTTTCCTTGCAGCCTCTCTAGCTGCTGCTGCCTCAAAAATTTTAGTAATAACTGATTTTGCTTCTTTGGGGTTTTCCTCAAACCAATTTGACAAATTTTCAGAAACGATTGACTCTACAATTGGTCTAACTTCAGAAGAAACTAATTTATCTTTTGTTTGAGATGAAAACTTTGGATCAGGAGCTTTTACTGATAAAACACATGTAAGCCCTTCTCTTGCATCCTCACCTGTTAGATTGATCTTTTCCTTTTTTTGTAGTCCAGAATTATTTACTGCTGTATTTATTGTTCTGGTAAGCGCAGACCTAAAACCAGCCAAATGAGTTCCTCCATCAGATTGGGGGATATTATTTGTAAATACTAGGCAATTTTCATGATAACTCTTATTCCAGAGAACCGACATTTCAACAAAAATATTTTCGCTTGAACCTTTGAATGAAATTACATCATTAATTATAGGCTCTTTTGATTTATCTAAAAACTTAACATAAGCCTTCAAACCACCTCTAGAAGATAATTGCGAAACAATTTCTTCGCTTCCCCTATTATCAATAATTCTGATCTGAACACCCGAATTTAAAAATGCCAACTCTCTCAAACGTGACTCTAATTTTTGAAAATCAAATCTCACCTTACTAAATGTATTTCTTGACGGTAGGAAGCTTATTTTTGTTCCAGTTTTCTCTGTGCTTCCAATTTCTTTAAGTGGGGAATCAGGGTTGCCATTCTGAAATTTCATAAAATATTTTTTTCCATCTCTTTCAATTGTAAGTTCTAACCATTCTGATAAAGCGTTCACAACAGAAACACCTACCCCATGCAAACCTCCAGACACTTTATACGAATTTTGATCAAATTTTCCTCCAGCATGGAGTTGTGTCATAATTACTTCGGCAGCTGAAACTCCTTCATCTTTATGTATATTTACTGGAATCCCTCTCCCATTATCAGTAATAGTGATAGAATTGTCTTTGTTTAAAAAAACATCAATGCCGTCACAATGACCGGCAAGAGATTCATCAATGGAGTTATCCACAACTTCATAAACCATATGATGCAATCCGGATCCATCATCAGTGTCTCCTATATACATCCCGGGTCTTTTCCTTACCGCATCAAGACCTTTTAAAACCTTTATCGATTCGGCATCATAATTTTGTGATTGAACTTGACCTTTTACTTCCAAAGTTGACTCCTAAATATCTTAATTTAATATATATTATTATTAGTAAGTTTAAACCTCTTATCATCAATATTTATCCTATCAATTAATCTGAAAAATTGGTTATTTTCCTGTATCCAATCAGCTTTAACATCAGTTATCCAAGTTTGAATTCTTAATTCAGCGAGTTCTTCTAAAATTAAACTTATATAATTTAAATCCAGATAAGAAAATATGTCATCTAACAAAAAAATAATTTTTACAGCGTTTTTATATTTTAAATATTTTATAAAAGAAAGAATAATTGATAATATTATTATTTTTTGTTCACCTGTAGAAAAGTTCTTGGCAAACTTTTTTTTTTCCTTTTCAAAAGTGGTTAGGTCAGTTTTATTAGCACTGTAATTGGTTCTTCCAACCAAAGCATCTTTTTTTCTATTTTTTTCAAGTAGTCCAAAAAAAGATTCTTCGACTTCTAAGGCTGGTTTTGAAATTAAAGCCTTATCCAATTCTCCGTTCATTTCTAACCTCAGACTTGGCATTCCTGAATGTATTTGATCGAAATTAGAATTTATTTCTTTTAAAAAGTTTCTTCTTGCATCACACAACATGACACCAACTGATGCCATCTTCTTTTCAATAATTTTTAGCCAATCATTATCAAAGTTTTTGTTGGCTTTAATTATTTTCATCCTTTCTCTTTTGTACCGATTATAAACTGATATTTTTTTTTTATGAGACAAATCAATACATGAGATCATAAGATCTATAAAGTTTCTTCTGTCCTCTGCACTATCTTGAAATAAATAACTCATTCTTGGCACCATCCAGAAAACACTTAATGATTTTTTTATATAATCAAAATTAGTTTGAACTTCATTGATTCTTAAAATTTTTTTATAATTTTCATAATTTTTTTTTAGTCCAAGTCCAACCAGATTATGTAATCCATTTGAAAAAATCTTAAAATTAATACCAAATAGCTCTAATGAGCTTCTTAGATTGTCATTGATAATTTCACTCAAATTTGCATTTCGGAATCCAGTTGGTGAATCTAGCAAGGATATTGCCTCTAAAATATTAGTTTTTCCCGAACCATTTCTACCGTATATGACAACTATGTCTTTTTGTAAGTTTAATCTAAGAAAATGATGGTTCCTGTAGTTTCGAAGTACTAGCCTATCAATTCTAATGTTTGAATTCATCAAAAATCTTTAGGCTCTCATTTGCATAATTAAAAATAGAGTGTTTTTTATTGATTGGCTTTCTAGAACTGTAGGAGCAGTATTTTTAGAAAAATGAAATCTAACTTTTCCTTTTTTTATAATATTTAAGACATCAAGAATATATCTAGCATTAAAATTAATTGAGATTCCTGAGCCAATGAATTCCACTGCCACACTTTCTGTTCCAATAGATTTATCACTCCCAAAAGAACTTACTACACAAGCACCTTTAGATATATCAAATTTTACTGTCTTAAACTTTTCATTAGATATAGTAGAAACTCTATCAATAGTTTCACTAAAACTTTTGCAATCAACAGTCATAATTTGGTCATTTTCTTTTGGAATTACACTTTCATAATCTGGGAATGTTGCGTTAACAAGTTTTGATACAAACTTAACACTGCCTATAACAACCTTAAGTCTCGTTTTAGAAAAATTAAACAAAACTTTTTGGTCATAATTTTCTAAAATTTTAGAAATTTCTAAAACAGTTTTCTTAGGAATAATTATACCATCAAAAGTCTTATCAGATTTTTCATTTAGAGTACATTTTGATAACCTATGACCGTCAGTTGATACTGTTGCAATCTTTTCAGCACTAAGATGAAAATAAATTCCATTCAAATACTGTCTGGATTCATCTAAACCCATACAAAACTTACAGTTATCAATCAGTTGTTGTAAATCCTTTGACTCTAATTCAAAACGCACATTTAGATTACTCTCATCCATTTCAGGAAAGTCCCCAATCGGAAGTGAAGGTATTGAGAATTTTGATTCACCAAAAAAAACATACACCTGTTCATTTTTTATATCTTTTTTTATAGTAATTTCAGCTGATACAGGAGCCTTCCTTATAATATCGAAGAATAGTTGTGAAGGCAGTGTAACCCCACCACCTTGATTTATTTTTGCTTTCAAAGTTTCAGTTAATTCAATCGCCAAATCAGTTGCAGTTATATTTAAAAAATTTTCATCAGCTACTATCTTAATATTAGAAAGAATAGGGATTGTATTTCTTCTTTCAACTATGCTCTGAAAGTGGTTAAGACATTCAAACAATCTATTCTGTGAAACAGAAAATTCCATATTTAAGATTCTAACATTCTTATCAAAAGTTGAACGTCTTCATCAAAATTAACATCTTTATTTCTTAAATCTTCAACTTTTTTTACAGCATGAATAACTGTAGTATGATCTCGATTGCCAAATCTTCTTCCAATCTCTGGCAAAGATCTAGATGTTAGGTATTTAGATAAGTACATGGCAATTTGCCTTGGGCGCGCAACAGTTCTGGATCTCCTTGCCGAACTCATATCAGACATTTTAATATTAAAATGTTCTGAAACTCTTTTTTGAATTTCTTCTATATTTACTTTTTTTTGTGATGATCTGAGAAGGTCCCTAAGAAGGTCTTGAGCCATTTCTTCATTTATTTCTCTTCCAACCAAAGAGGAAAAAGCAGCTAATCTATTAAGAGCACCTTCCAACTCTCTAACATTAGTTGTTATCTTATGTGCCAAAAATTCAAGTATATTTGGTGGAATTTTTACTGAAAGCTTCTCTTCTTTCGATTGAAGAATACCTAATCTTAGTTCATAAGTTAAGGGATGAATATCTGCTACCAAACCCCAACCAAGCCGAGACCTCATTCTTTCTTGAATACCCTCAAGATCCTGTGGAGATTTATCAGCTGAGATTATAAGTTGTTTACTTTGATCCACTAGAGCATTAAAAGTATGAAAAAACTCTTCCTGAGTGGATTCTTTCCCAGAAATAAACTGAACATCATCGATCATTAGCACATCCACATTCCTAAATTGTTCCTTAAACTCAACGGTATTTTTAAACCTCAGAGCTTTAATAAAATGATACATAAACTTTTCAGCTGACATATATATGACTCGTCTTAAAGGATTTCTTCTTTTTATCTCATGAGCAATTGCATGCATTAGATGAGTTTTTCCAAGGCCAACACCTCCATACAAAAACAAAGGATTAAATGGAACATCCTGTCCAGACTCAGCTACTCTTCGAGCTGCTGCAAAAGCAAGTTCATTAGGTTTCCCAACAATGAAATTAGAAAAAGTAAATCGAACATCTAAAACAGAACTTAAATTATTAAATAAATCACCTTTCTTTTGGCTAGGTTCAAAGGTTTTAATATCAAGGCTATTATTTTCTGGAATTATTGTTTTTGTTTTGGAAATAATTATCTGAATATCGTTAATTTTTGTATTTTGGACTAGCCAGTAACTTTTAATTAGGTCAAGATATTGCTCTACAATTCTCGTCCTTATAAAACTATTTGGAACACTAAGAGTGACTTTTTGCTCGACAAAACTTTCTAATGTCAATGTTTTGATCCAACTTTTAAATTGTGCATCACCTATTTTTTGTCTAATTCTACCTCTGACAGCCGCCCATTGTGCCTGCATTTCTCTAAAGTTATTTTCTGAATCATTCATTTTCTAACTAACTTTGCTTCCAAGGCAAATTAGAGAATTTCCATCCATTTAATTTTCCCCTCTGACCATTATCATTATGGTTACCTTCAAAACCATCAGAACAATTATAACAGCTTTTATAGCCATGAGAGGTAAGAAATTCAGCAGCCGATCTTGACCTTGCACCAGAACGGCAAAGTAGTACTATTGAAGATTCTTTTTTTATTTCTGTTTGTGAAATTTCACTAAGAAAGCTTGCATTTTTTTCCATCATTGGAAATGATTGCCATTCAACAAAAACAATCTTCCTATCTATAGAATCTAAGTCTGGAACACCTACATATTGCCATTCAGCAGCTGTTCTACAATCAACAAGAAAACTGTCAGGATTAGCTCTTAGCAAATCCCAAGTTTCCTGAGAATTTAGATCTCCTGCATAATCAAAATTACTCATAAGTTTTTATAATTTTATAGATTAACTAATAAAAAATATTGAATCAAGAAAGCAAAAAAAAAAAAAAAAAATTATTTCAGAACCCTTATTTTCCGGGACAGTCTGGAAACAATTCTGGATGCTGCATTTTTTTTTAGAACACCCTTATTGGCAGCTTTTGCGATTTCGGATTCTAAGTTAAGAAAATCTTTCCTTACATCTTTAGCTATTTTCTTTTCTATACCAATATTGATGCTTTTAATTTTACTTCTAATCTTAGATTTTCTTGTTTTATTTATCTCAGATCTCTTAAGATTTTGAAGAATTCTTTTTTTTGCTGATTTAATATTTGCCATAATTTCTTGAAAATTTATACTTTTGAAACATTGGTAGGTCAAGAATAAGATTTATTTTTTTGGAAAAATATTAAATAAGACTCTAAGAATTCCTTTTTCTTTCTTATAATTAATTTCCAAGACCTCCTTTTCTCTAACAAAAAAGTTATCCTTTTTTTTAACCCACCCAAGATTAGGTAATACAGTTTCATAAAAGTTTTGTGCATCTTTTATTATACCCTCACCAATTAATTCCGAGGAGACAAACCTTCCATTAACAGAATCAAACAAAATCAATGAATCATCAACATTTTCCATATCTGCATAGATAGGAATATCATCAATCCCTAAAACAAAGTTTTCTGCTAAAACATTAAAACATGGGAAAAGAATTATAAGGATTAATAGTATTCGCATATTAAAATTGGCAATTGGAACAGTAAAATGTAGACCTTCCTGCAAGATACAACTTCGAGACTTTATAAATCGAACAACATCTCAAGCATGGTTGATTTAATCTTCCATAAACCTTCAACTTATTCTTAAAGTACCCAATTTTTTCATCAGATACAATAAAGTTTTTGATTGTTGTGCCACCACATTTTATTGATTCTTTTAAAATTTTTTTTACAGAAATAATTAATCTTTCAATTTCATTATCTTTTAAAGTTTTAACTAGCCTTTGAGGGCTAATTTTTGCCTCAAAGAGTATTTCAGAACAGTAGATATTTCCTAGACCAGCTACAAATTTTTGATCCATTAGTAAATTTTTTATAACTGCACTACTAGAATTTTTTTTTTTAAAATAATTAAAATTAAATTCTCTGCTTAGTGGTTCTGGACCAATATTAGCAAGATGATTACAGCCAAAAACATCTTTTGTTGAAAGGATCTTAATAAATCCAAATTTTCTAATATCATTAAATACTAAAATTTTTTCTTTAAAAAAAAAAACGATATGATCATGCTTCTTTTTTTGAATTTTTTGACAAATTCTAAAATATCCTGTCATACCTAGATGGCACAATAAAGCTTTCCCATTATTGTAGAAAAATATTAAATATTTACCCCTCCTAGAAATTTTGGTTACAATAAGGTTGGATAATTTGTTATTTATATTTGTAGGAATCTCATACTTAAGTTTTTTTATAATTATTTTAATTTTTAATGTTTTTTGACCAACAATATGAGTCTCTAAAAAATTTTTAACAGTTTCTACTTCAGGAAGTTCAGGCATGAATAAAAGTTTAATAACGAATCTTAAAACACTAGATAAGGTTAAAAAAGAAAAGCTAGTTAGTCAAATTTTCAAAAATGTTTCAGGAAAATACGACATCATGAATGATATTATGAGCCTAGGTTTGCATAGACTTTGGAAAGAAGAGTTTGTAAAAATTATTAAACCCAAATCCACTGACAAAGTCCTTGATCTTGCCGCAGGCTCCGGAGATATAACTAAAATTTTAAAAAAACAATCGAATTGTCATTGTATACTTTTTGATGCTAGCTTAGAGATGATTAAACAAGCAAAAAAAAAGTTAGTAAATCATGACCTAACTTTCATTTGTGGAAAATGTGAAAAACTCCCTTTTAAAAATAATTTTTTTGATTATATTATCGTAAGTTTTGGCTTAAGGAATTTTTCTGACCTAAAAAATTCGCTGGTTGAGATCAGGAGAGTTCTTAAAAAAGATGGTGCTTTTTTATGTTTAGAATTTAGTGAGATTAATAATCCTTTTTTTAGAAAATTATTCTTTTTTTATTGTAAACTAATTCCTATTTATGGTGAATTGATTTCTGGCAATAAAGGAGCATATCAGTATTTGATTCAAAGTATTAAACATTTCCCAAATCAAATAAGTCTCACTAAAAGACTGGTAGATTTAGGTTTTATCAATATTGAGGTGACAGATATTCTTGATGGATTAGCCTCAATTCATATAGCTAAAAAATAATGCAAGAATTCTCAAGAAAAAAAATTCTTTTAATCGTTACAGGAGGAATAGCATGTTACAAAGCTCTTGACTTAATAAGAAAGCTCCAAGAAAAGAAAGCTTCAATTGAGTGCATTCTAACAAAAAATGCTTCTGAATTTGTCAATCCTTTATCTTTCGAAAGTTTACTTGGCAAAAAAGTTCACTCTAATTTATTCTCATTAAACGAGGAAAAAGAAATGACCCATATTAAGCTTGCCAATTATTGTGATCTTAAGATTGTAGTTCCTTGTACAGCAAACTTTTTAGGAAAAATGGCAAATGGTGTAGCTGATGATTTGGCCACCAATATTTTGTTAGCTTCCAAAAATAAAAAGATAATTGCGCCGGCAATGAATACAAATATGTGGAACAATAGTGCAGTTAAAAATAATATAGAAACTTTAACTCAAATGGGTGTAAAAGTCTTGGCACCAGAAAGTGGAAAATTAGCTTGTGGAACTGTTGGAACCGGCAAACTTATGGATGTTGAAAGTATTATTGATTGTATTAGTGATTTATTAAGAAAAAATCAAAAATTAGCTGGAATTAAAGCCATTGTAACTAGCGGACCATCCATAGAAAAGATTGACCCTATAAGGTTTGTAAGCAACTTTTCTTCTGGTTTACAAGGATATGAAATAGCTTCGTCATTATCTAAAATGGGTGCAAAAACAACCCTTATAAGTGGACCAACTTCCATGGGGACTCCAACTAATGTAAAATTAATAAAAGTTCAGACAGCAAAAGAATTTCTAGAATCTTCTATTTCAGAACTTCCATGCGACGTTTTTATCTCTGTAGCTGCAATTTCCGACTGGAAAGCAAAAAAAATTAGTAAAAAAAAACTAAAGAAAGAGAACTTTGAATTTCTTGATTTAAGGTTTTCAAAAAATATTGATGTACTAAAAACAATCTCTAATCACAAAAAGAGACCCAAACTTGTTATTGGTTTTTCTGCAGAAACTGAAAATTTGATCAAAAATTCAGTTGTTAAACTCAAGAACAAAAATTGTGATTGGATAATAGCTAATAAAGTCTCAGCTTCAGAAGGGTTTAAAACTAAAACAAACAAAGTTTTTTTTATAGATAACAATGAAACTTTAGAGTTGCCAAAAATGAGTAAAAAAACGATCGCAGAAAAATTATCAAAAAAAATTGTTTCTTTTTTTAAAAATAATAAATTAAAGAGTTATGAGTGAAATTTTTTTTAAAATATTAGAAAATGGTGATGATTTGTATAATCTAAAAAAAGCCACATCTGGAAGTGCAGGCTTTGATCTAGTAGCAGCTACAAAAAATGAAGAAATTTTATTACCAGGCAATACCCTTTTAATTCCATGTGGTTTTTCTCTACAAATGCCTAAGAATTTTGAAGCTCAAGTAAGACCAAGGTCTGGAATTGCACTAAAAAACTCAGTTACAGTATTAAATTCTCCTGGAACAATTGATGCTGATTACAGAGGTGAAGTATGTGTTATCCTAATTAATCATGGAAATAAAAACTTCATAATCTCGAGAGGAATGAGAATTGCCCAATTAATTTTTTCAAAGATCTCTTCTGTAAAATTAAAGCAAGTTGCAAGAATAAAGAACACCCAAAGAGGTTCAGGTGGTTTTGGTTCCACTGGAGTAAATTAGGGAGAAATATTTGTTTAAGATTCAAAGAAAAATAGTTTACGCAATAGAGGCTGTTATAGATATAGCCCTTAACTCTGGAACCAAACCTGTGCAGAATATTTCTATAGCTGATAGACAGGGAATACCTAAAAGATATTTAGAACAAACACTTCAATTATTAGTAAAAAACAATATTCTAGTAGGTTCACGAGGCCCAAGAGGAGGATACATATTAGCAAGAGAAAGAAGGAAAATATTTTTGTCAGAAATTATTAGGTCTGTGGATGTTGAAAATAAAAAAAAAAACAAAGGGCTTTCAGACTTATCCAAGAAAGTAATTAGTCCAATGATTAAAGATCTAACAAAAAAATGTTTGAATTATTTTGAAACTGTCAGTGTTGATGAAATTTGTAGAATAGCAAAAAAGAAAAATGTTCAACCGCTATCTGAACGGAAAGTAGACTTTGACATTTAGGATTCCAAAACAGAATAAAATTTTCAACTCCATATCAGAAACAATAGGCAATACACCTATGGTTATGCTACATAATATAAAGAAAAAATATAAGCTTTATGGCAACATTATCGCTAAACTAGAATTTTTTAATCCTCTTGGTTCTGTTAAGGATCGCATTGGCCTTGCGATGATTGAAGATGCTGAAAAAGATGGAATTATTAAAAAAAACTCAACTATAATTGAGGCAACCTCTGGAAATACTGGAATTGCTTTGGCCTTTATATGTGCATCAAAGAATTACAAGCTAATACTCACAATGCCTGACAGTATGTCCATAGAAAGAAAAAAAATGCTAAATTTTCTTGGCGCACAAATAATTCTTACTCCAAAAAATCTTGGCATGAAAGGAGCGATAGATAAGGCTAATGAAATAAAAAATAAAAATAAAAATGCAATTATTTTGGATCAATTTAAAAACAAAGCTAATCCCAAAATTCATTACAAAAAAACAGCAGAAGAAATTTGGGAAGATTCTGAAGGTAAAATAGATATTTTTATGTCTGGAGTTGGGACGGGGGGAACAATCACTGGGGTTGGTAATTATTTAAAAAAAAAAAGGAAAGATATTGAGATTGTAGCTATTGAACCTGAAGACTCTGCCATTCTTAGTGGTGGAGATGTTGGATCCCACCTTATTCAAGGTATTGGCGCTGGTTTTGTTCCTGAAGTCTTAGATAGGAAAGTCATTGATAAAGTCCTATCTATTAGTAACAACTCCGCATTTAAATATTCAAGAATCCTTGCTAAATATGAAGGAATCGCAGCTGGAATATCTTCAGGAGCTGTACTTGCCGCAGCAATAGAACTTAATGAAGAAAAAAAAATGATCGGGAAGAATACAATCATTATTTTGCCATCTTTTGCTGAAAGATATTTATCAACACCTTTATTTTCAGAGTGTTAAAATGTTAAGTGATAAAGATCTAGAAAGGTTTTCAAGGCAAATAATTATTGACAAAATAGGTTTTGAAGGTCAAAAAAAATTAAACAATTCTTCAATATTAATTGTTGGATGTGGAGGACTAGGAACATCGGCAAGCCAATACTTAGCAATGAGTGGTATTGGAAAAATTACTTTGCTAGATGACGACATTATAAACCTTAGCAACCTTAACAGACAAACATTATTCCAAGAAAAAGATATAGGTAAGTTTAAAGTTAAAGTATTAGCTAGTAGATTAAAAAAAATTAATCAAAACATTACTATAAAAACTTTTTGTGAACGACTAGAAAAAAGTACTAATCATATCAATGATAGTTACGATGTAATTCTAGATTGTAGCGATAATTTTGAGACTAGGTACTTGATTAACAAAATTTGTTTTAATCAAAAAAAAAAACTAATCTCAGCAGCATTGCAAAATTTTGATATTCAGATTTTAACATTCTCTCCGTGGAAAAAAAAAGAATTCCCATGTTATGAATGTGTTTTTCCGAAAGAAAAAGACTATTTATCAAAAAACTGTGATCAAATGGGTATTTTAGCTCCAATAGCTGGAATGGGAGGGGTTTTTCAAGCACTTAATTCTATAATTGTAATTCTTAATATTGACAATTCAATTTACACAGAAATGATTTTGTTTGATGGTTTAAGTAGAATGTTCAAAAAAATTAGAATTTTTAAGAACCCCAGATGTCTGTTATGTGGCAGCAAAAAATCTTAGTTCTTACTTAGATTTTCTTTTATCAGATCTGGAGGCGACATTCCTTTTTGGAAAGAATCAATGTTTTTAAAAACTCTAATCCCCATCGAGACTCGACACTCAGTTGTTGCGGAACTTATATGAGGTAATAAAACAGCATTATCAGCTTCAAGGAGATTAGGCGTTACCTGAGGTTCATGTTCAAAAACATCTAAGCCAACTCCTCCAATTTTTTTCTTTAAAAGTAAGTTAGCTAACTCATTTTCATCAATAATCTCACCTCTTGACGTATTAACAACTATTGCTTTTTTCTTCAAAAGTTTTAGCCTTTTTTTGGAAAGCAAATGAAATGTCTCAGGTGTATAAGGACAATGAATTGAGACTATATCAACATACGCTAACATCTCATCAAGATTGTTCCAATATTTTGCATTACATTTTTTTTCAATATTTGATTTTAGTTTTTTTCTATTGTGATAACTAATTTCTATCCCTAATGAAAAACACCTCTTGGCAACTGCCAAACCAATCCTTCCCATACCTATAATGCCAATCTTTTTTCCTGAAATTCTTTCGCCAATCGTTTCGCTAGGTCCCCAACCAGTCCATTTTTCATTTGTGAGTTTCTGCTGAGCATTTCTAACTTTTCTACAGATCATCAATATCATTGTTAAAACAAGATCTGCGGTATCTTCTGTTAAAACATCTGGAGTATTCGTAACTAAGATTTTTCTCTCCTTTGCAGTGATTAAATCCAAGTTATCAACTCCATTTCCAAAATTTGCTATTAGCTTGAGTTTCTTGCCTGCCTTGATTATAGAAGCATCAATAGTATCACTAATACATGGAACTAAAACATCTACATTCTCAATCTTTTTTTTTAACTCTTTGTATGAATATTTTTTATCTGATTTGTTTAATTCTACAGAAAAACTTTTTGTTAATTTTTTTTCTATTATTTCAGGTAATTTTCTAGTAAGAAGAACTGTGATCTTTTTAGAACCCATTGTAAAAAAAATTTTAATTATAGTAATGGTCTTATTATTCAATTCTATACCAAATCTAGGATTTAGTTTGGAAAAAAATATTTTTTTTTCCACTAAATATAATGAAGTAAATATAAGGAATGGACCAGGAACTAATCATCTAATTTTGTTCAAAGTTTTACAGAAAGGTTACCCCGTAAAAGCTGTTGGTAACAACGAAAATTGGCGAGAGATTCAAGACTACAAAAATAGAACTGGATGGATATCTAAATCACAATTAAGCAAAGAAAAATTTGGTATTCTGCTTTCAAATAATCAAGACCTTCATATACTTCCTAAGAAAGATTCAAAAAAAATAGCAGTATTAAATAAAAATGTCTTAATCAAAATTGTAAGTTGCAGAGAAAAATGGTGTAAGATTGAGATAGGTGGTAAAACTGGTTGGCTCAACAAACACAGCTTTTGGGGTGAGAATAACTAACGAAAAAAAAATTCTTACTTGATATCAAAACGATCAAGATTCATTACTTTATTCCAAGCAGATATAAAATCTTTTATAAAATCTTTCATGGATCCTTTACATGCATAAACTTCAGATATTGCTCTAAGTTGAGAGTTTGAGCCAAAGGCAAGATCAACCCTAGTAGCTGTTCTAATTTTTTTTCCAGTTACACGATCAACTGCTTCATAAGTTGTCTTACTTATCGGTTTCCACTCTACAGACATATCTAACAAATTAACAAAAAAATCATTCGTCAATTTTCCTGGAGTCTCAGTAAAAACTCCATGCCCATCAATACTAATTCCCAAAGCGCGCATACCACCAACCAGAACAGTCATTTCTGGAGCTGTAAGACCAAGAAGTTGGGCCTTATCAAGTAACATTTCCTCTGGACTAACAGAAAATTCTTGTTTTTGAAAATTTCTAAAACCATCGGCCAATGGTTCTAAAACATCAAAAGACTCAACATCTGTTTTTTCTTGCAGTGCATCTCCACGACCAGGATTGAAAGATACTTTCTCACCTGAAGCTTTTTCAACACCCACATTACCAGCTAGTACAATTATATCAGAAAGAGACGCACCTACTTCCGATGATATATTTTCAAGAATCTGTAATACCTTAGAAAGTTGCTTAGGTTTATTAACTTCCCAATCTTTCTGAGGAGCTAATCTAACCCGTGCACCATTGGCTCCGCCTCTCATATCTGTACTACGAAATGTAGAAGCACTTGCCCAAGCAGTTTCAACCATCTCCTGAATTGTTAAATCACTATTAGCAATTCTTTCTTTAGCCTTTTCTACATCATACTTAGTATTCCCAGAAGGAACTGGGTCTTGCCATATCAATTCCTCATCAGGAACTTCAGGACCAATATAACGAGTCCTCGGCCCCATATCACGATGTAATAATTTAAACCATGCTCTCGCAAAAGCATTTGCAAACTCATCAGGGTTTTCATGATATCTCTTTGAAATTTTTTTGTATATCGGATCTTCACGCATAGCCATATCAGCTGTCGTCATCATAGTTGTTACACGTTTTGATGGATCTGCTGGATCTGGAGCCAAATCTTCTTTATCTGGGTTAATTGGGTGCCACTGATTTGCTCCAGCAGGACTCTTAACAAGTTCCCATTCATATTTAAAAAGAATGTCAAAGTATCCATTGTCCCATTTTGTTGGATTAGAGGTCCACGCACCTTCTATTCCACTTGTAATAGCATCTCTACCTTTTCCAGTTCCATATTTATTCTTCCAACCAAATCCCATCTCCTCTATTGATGCAGCTTCAGGTTCAGCTCCAACATTAGTTTCAGGAGCAGCACCGTGCGCTTTGCCAAAGGTATGTCCACCTGCAGTCAATGCTACAGTTTCTTCATCGTTCATAGCCATACGTGAAAATGTCTCTCGAATATCCTTAGCACTTGCAAGTGGATCAGGGTTTCCATCTGGTCCTTGTGGATTAACATAAATTAATCCCATTTGCACCGCGCCCAAAGGGGTTTCTAATTCTCTTTTGCCAGTATACCTTTTATTACCTAACCATTCATTTTCTTTTCCCCAGTAAATATCTTCTGGCGGAGTCCATATATCAGCACGACCTCCAGAAAACCCAAAAGTTTTTCCACCCATTGACTCTATTGCTACATTTCCAGTTAAAATAATAAGATCTGCCCAGCTTATTTTATTTCCATATTTTTGTTTTATAGGCCAAAGAAGTCTCCGAGCCTTATCTAAATTTCCATTGTCTGGCCAACTATTAAGTGGAGCAAAACGTTGATCACCAGTACCTCCACCACCACGACCATCCCATGTCCTATATGTACCCGCAGCATGCCAAGTCATACGAATAAAAAAACCACCATAGTGACCATAATCAGCAGGCCACCAATCTTGAGAATCTGTCATTAAGCTTGTTAAATCTTTTTTTAAAGCAAAATAATCAAGTTTTTTAAATTCTTCACGATAATTAAAATCCAAACTCATTGGATTTGATCTTTTATCATTTTGATGAAGAATATTAATATTTAGTTGATTAGGCCACCAATCTTTATTTGATGTACTAACACCACTATTGCTTGTAGCAGATCCGTGCATAACAGGACATTTACTTACGCCATCCATTTTTATCCCTTTCTTTTTTTATATTTTTACAAAATCAAAACTCTGGGCTTGATGCTAAAAAAAACATTTGAGAAAATAATTTCTTCACACAACCAAATTAATATAATACAAATTTTTAGCTCACAGAGTCAACTTTAATTTAGAATTATTCTAATTAGGCTTTTGTGGGGGATATCATTCAGAGACATTTATAATGATTTCAACTGATTCAAGTCGTTTGCTTTGCGGAATTTTAGGAATTTTTGATATAACAATTTCAGCTGAATTAATATCCTCAATTTTTCCAGTTGTTTTACAAAAAAAATGGTGATGGGAACTTCGATTTGTATCAAAAAAAACTTTGTCACCTGCAAGCTTTACAACCTTGAGAATACCAAGATTAACAAACTGATTTAGGCCATTGTAAACGGTAGCAAGAGAAATCCTTTTTTGCTTCTTATTAATCTCATTAAAAACATCTTCTACTGTAAAATGATAATTACCTTTTTTAAAAAGCACTTCAACTAAACTTACCCTTTGTTTTGTAAGTTTTAGTGAAGAATTCTTTAGCATTTTCAATGCATTTATTTTCATTTTTAATGCTTTTTTTGTGAGATCTTTATTTCTCATATTCTTTAAAGTAAAAAATAAGACTTACAATCCTTTCACAATCCTGTCAACCAATTCTTTAACCCTTGGAACAAAACCACCTTTGTAAAAAGGGTCTAAAGCAAACCTATATACAGAGTGACCAGCAAACATCAATTCACTCTCTAGATTTGACAATCCATGACTGATCTTTTGGAGAGTTTTTTGAATACAAAATGATCTTGGGTCTGCCTTTTTACCTGTTGTTCCTTTTTCATTTTGTGACCAATTGCTAAACAAGCAAGATGACAAGCATCCCATACAATCGATTTGATCTTTAACTATTTGACTAGCTTTCTTTAGGGTAACCCAGATAAGTGTATTATCAGGAGTTGTCAGCGGTTTGGCAAATCCTTTTTTTATCCAATCTAAAATTTTATACTTATCCGAAGGCTTTACATAATATGTTCTTTTTCTTTCACCTATTTCAATCTTTTCATTAAATTCATTTGTTTGCTCTTTAACATACGGAGTTTGCCTTTCGGATCTTTCTTCAAGTTCTGTAATAAAATTATTTTTTACAGCAGAAGAGTAGAATCCTGTTGGGCTAAACCGGTGCAAAGATACTTCTCCCTTCTTTATATTTAGAAGTCTTTTTTTCCAAGCTTCTGGTATTGGGCTTTCTTTGGTTAAAAGTGGTCTCGTGCCAAATTGGAAAGCAATCTTTCCTATTTCAGGATTGTTAATCCAATCTGACCATTCATTTAAATTCCAAACACCTCCAGCCATTATTATTGGAACTTCTTGAAGATTAAATTTATCCATCAATGATCTTAAATCTTTTACACGCGGATATGGGGGTTGAGGAGCTAGTGGATTTTCACTATTTGACAAACCATTATGACCACCGGCAAGCCATGGGTCTTCATAAACAACTCCTCCAAGATATTTAGCAGTCTTACGATACGACCTTTTCCACAATGCATTAAAAGCTCTTGCCGAAGAAATTATAGGATAATAGTAAATACCAAATCTAGCTGCAATCTCTGATAATTTATACGGCATTCCGGCACCACATGTAACTCCATCAATTATATTCCCAGCCTTTTCTAAAGTTTTAGTTAATATTTCTTCTGCTGCAGCCATTTCCCATAGTATATTTATGTGAATTGGAGCGTTTTCACCTGCTATTTCTCTTGCTATTTTTGCTTGCTCAACAGCACCAGAAACTGAAAATTTTATCAGTTCACGGTGTCTACCAGTTCTAGTCTTTTCTTCGTAGATTTGAGGAATTAAATTTCCATTTTCATCATAAGAGTCAGCATTTACTCCCGAAAAAGTTCCGACTCCTCCCGCTTTAGCCCATGCACCAGAACTTTTTCCACTGCTTACAGAAATACCTTTTCCACCTTCAATGAGGGGTAAAGACTCTTTTCCAGAAATAATTATTGAATTCAGGTTTTCCATATTTAAAACTATATATTATTTTAAACATCCTTAATACTCAGTTTTACCTTTCCTCTATCATCAACCCCAATAACTTTAACTTTTACCATATCCCCTTCATTTACCACGTCAGTTGTTTTCTCAACTCTTTCATCCTTTAGTTGGCTGATATGTACTAGACCATCACGGTTACCTAAAAAATTAACAAAAGCACCAAATTCCATAGTCTTTACAACTTTACCTTCATAAATTTTTCCCACTTCAGGTTCTGCAACTATATCATTTATCATTTGAAGTGCAACTTCCCCATCAACTGCTTTTAGAGAAGAAATTAAAATCTCTCCACTATCGTCAATTTCTATTTTAGCACCTGATTTTTCGCAAATTTCCTTGACAACTTTTCCTCCAGAACCAATAACATCTCTAATCTTTGACTTGTCTATTTTTATTTTCTGAATTTTGGGAGCGTTAGACTTCGGCTCAGATCTAGACTCTTTTATCACTTTGTTCATCTCTGACAAAATATGCATTCTTGCTTCCAATGCTTGAGATAAAGCAGTGCTCATTATTTCTTCACTTATGCCATTAACTTTTATATCCATTTGAAGTGCTGTTATTCCAGAATTTGTTCCAGCAACTTTGAAATCCATATCACCGAGATGATCCTCATCACCAAGAATATCTGTTAAAACAACAAATTTGTCTTTCTCTTTAATTAGTCCCATAGCTACACCTGCAACAGGATTTCTAAGTGGGACCCCAGCATCCATTAAAGCTAAAGATGTGCCACACACTGTTGCCATAGATGAGGAACCGTTTGATTCTGTTATTTCAGATACTACTCTTATTGTGTAGGGAAAATTTTGAGTGTCTCCTAAGACTGGGTTAATTGCTCTCCAAGCTAATTTTCCGTGTCCAATCTCTCTTCTTCCGGTCGAACCTAATCTACCTGTCTCATTTACAGAAAAAGGTGGGAAGTTATAATGCAACATAAATTTTTCTTTTTTATCGCCATCTAATGTATCTTTAATTTGCTCATCACTACTAGTTCCTAAAGTTGTTGTAACTAACGCTTGGGTTTCTCCTCTAGTAAAAAGAGAGACTCCATGAACATTCTTAAGAAAATCTATCTTCACATCTATACTTCTAACGGTTTTTAAATCTCTACCATCAATTCTATTTCCGGTCTTAAAAACTGCAGATCGAACTAAATCTTTTTCAATTTTTTTTATGATATCACCAATATTGTTTTCTTCAGAATCATCGCTTTTGAATTTTTCAATAATTTTATTTCTTGCAGAAATAAGGCTATCATTTCTCTCTTTTTTTTCTTTTATTTTATATAACGGGGCAAGTTCTTTGATAGAAAAATCTTGTAATTTTGAAAAATTTTTAGGCTGAGGTAATTTTTCTACCTTCCAAGATTCTTTCGCAGATTTTTCAGCTAATTCAATAATTTTTTCAATTACTGACTGGAATTCATTAAAACCAAATTGCACAGCACCAAGCATAATCTTTTCAGGAAGTTCATTGGCTTCCGACTCAACCATAAGAACTCCATCTCTAGTTCCAGCAACTACCAAATCTAACTCACTTTCTACCAACTCTTCGGTAGTTGGATTTAACAAATAATCTCCATTAGCATAACCTACTCTTGCACAAGCAATTGGGCCCAAAAAAGGAAGACCAGCAATAGTAATTGCCGCAGAAGCACCAATCATAGCACAAATAGCTGGGTCGTTTTCACCATCATAGTTTATAACTGTACAAATAACTTGGGTCTCATTTTTAAAGTCTTGATGGAAAAGAGGGCGTAATGGCCTATCTATAAGTCTGGAATTTAAAACTTCTATCTCTGATGGCCTTCCTTCACGTTTAAAAAAACCACCTGGTATTTTCCCAGCAGCGTAAGTCTTTTCCACATAATGAACTGAGAGTGGAAAGAAATCACTAGCTGGGTTGTTTTCTCTGGACGCACAAACCGTGCATAACACTGAAGTAGAACCCAATGTAGCCAAAACAGCCCCATCAGCTTGTCTTGCTATTTGACCTGTTTCTAGTTTTAGACTAAGACCTTTCCAGTCTAATTCGACACTTGAAATATTAAACATATTTATCTCCTAAAAATTTAACGCCTAAGCCCAAGCGATTTTATCAGAGACTCATATCTATCAACACTCTTCTTTTTAAGATAAGTTAATAATTTTTTTCTTTTTCCTACAAGTTTCATTAGGCCGAGTCGGGTATTGTGATCTTTTTTATTTGATTTAAGATGTTCTGTAAGGCTTCTTATTCTACTACTAAAAAGCGTGATTTGAAACTCACTACTTCCAACATTTTTTTCCATCTTCAAATTATTTTTCTTTTCATCTTTCTTCTCTGAAACTGATACCATATTTTTTTACCTTTCGTTTAACTATATATTTCCCAACAATCTTTTTGGATAAAAAAATCTCTCCAAAAAATAGCCAAGTGCAATTTCCTTATTTGCATATTTTGCAAAAACCAATTTATCCGAATCAAATTCATCACTAAAAATTCTTTCATTATCTATTTTAATAGCTTGTCCATTTAATATCATGCTTACTTCCTCTTTTTTCAAACTAAATTCTTTAGCCGTAGAAAAAAAGTAGTCGATTGGTTTGATAACATTTTTTAGTTGTTCACTATGCAATAAACTCAACAAATAATCTAGTGAAATAAGTTTTTTATTGCAACTTCCAAAACCAATTCTTCTTAATGAAAAAACTGTCCCATAGGTACCCAGAGATCTTGAAAAATCTTCGACCAAAGTCCTTATGTAAGTCCCTGAACTACATTCAACATAAAATTCTGCTTTTTGATTTGAAATTACTTTAGTAAGAAAAAAATTTGATATGCAAGTTTTCCTTTTTTTTAATTTAAATCTAATGTTCTTTCTAGCTAGTTGGTATGCTCTTTGACCATTAACTTTTATCGATGAATATTTAGGAGGAACCTGTTCTATATAACCAATAAAATTTTTTATTTTTTTTTTTATTTCTTCAATGTTTGGAATTTTATTACTTCTTTTTTCAACCATACCCTCAATATCACCCGTATAAGTTTTTTCACCCCATTTTATTACAAAAACATATTCTTTCTTTTGGTTATCTAGCAAGTGAATCGTTTTGGTTGCTGAGCCTAGCGCAATCGGAAGAAAACCTGTTGCAAGAGGATCCAAAGTGCCTACATAACCTCCTTTACAAAACCTAAAAATCTTTCTTATTTTTTGCAAGGCTGTATTTGATGACATGCCAAGTGGCTTGTCAAGAGGAATCCATCCGCTAATTTTCAATTCTTTATTAGCATTCATTACACATCTTTGATTTTTAAACCATCAAGAATCTTTTCAACTTTTTGTGATTCAGTTCCTAAGGAGTCGATTTTAAACTTTAACTTAGGTGTATACCTTAACCCAATTTTTTCACCCATTCTTTTTCTTATCTTAAATAAGTTTTTTTCCAAAGTTTCGAGAATATCTCTCTGATCTATAACATTGTTTTGGCAGAAATACGTTATAAAGACTACAGCTGATCTCATATCTAGAGACAGTGAGACTTCCGACACAAAAATCGTAAAAGTTCGCATTTTACTATCTGTAAAACTTTCAGACAACAAGATCTGAGCAAGTGTTCTTTTAATTAATTCACAAACCTTAAGAATTCTAGATTGTTTCTTTTCGGTTTTAAATGAATCAAAATTATTTTTTTTCATTGGCTTCTGTTACAAAAAATTCAAGTTTATCATTTTCAATAAAATCATTAAAATTATTAAGAGAGATTCCGCATTCTGTTCCAACGACAACTTCTTTGGCTTCATTTTTTTCTCTTCTTAAACTTTTAATTTGTGTTTCATGAATTATCTCTCCATCTCTAATAACTTTTACTACGGCCTTTGACAGGACTTTACCACTTTCAACATAACATCCAGCTACCTTATCAGAATTTGACATCTCAAAAACTTTCCTTATTTCAGCAACCCCTATTAATGACTCTCTTAAATCACTTTCAGCAAGCCCTTCAATAATTTTTTTTGCTTCATCTATTACTTCATAAATTATTGAAAAATACTTGATAGAAATACTTTCTCTTTTAGACAAATCTTTTGCCTGCGCATTTGCTCTTACATTAAATCCAAAAATTATTGCGTTCGTTGCTGTGGCCAAAGAAACATCCGACTCATTAATTTCTCCAACACCAGCATGCAAAATTTTAATTTCTGTTTCATCAGAGTTCATTTTGCTCAAACTCTGTTCAATAGCCTCTTTTGAACCATGAACATCAGCCTTTATAACTATAGAAATTACAGTTTTTTCCTTTTCTG
>CAYYMX010000003.1:0-42123 GCA_964473045.1 uncultured Alphaproteobacteria bacterium
TTCAAGGCAAATAGCTGAACTCGGTATTTATCCTGCAGTTGACCCTCTTGATTCAACATCTAGAATTCTTGACCCAAGAGTAATTGGAAATGAACATTATAATGTTGCAAGGAAGGTTCAAGAGGTTTTACAACAATACAAGTCTTTACAAGACATAATTGCAATACTTGGAATGGATGAACTATCTGAAGAAGATAGGTTAGTAGTTAACAGGGCTAGAAAAATACAACGATTCTTGTCCCAACCATTTCATGTTGCAGAGGTATTTACTGGTGCACCAGGAGTTTTTGTAAATTTGCAGGATACTATTAATGGGTTTAAAGGGCTAGTTGAAGGCGAATACGATAATATTCCAGAAACTGCATTTTATATGGTAGGAACAATAAGTGAAGCTATAGAAAAATCTAAAAAAATGAAAGATTAAATATGTCATTTGTTCTGGAAGTAATTTCCCCTCAAAAAATTGAGTTTAGCAATGAGATTGATTTATGTATTATTCCTGGCATTGAGGGAGATTTTGGTGTTCTAAAAAAACATATGCCTTTTCTAACTTCATTAAGAATAGGAATTTTATACATTTATTTAAAAAACAAACTCGAAAGTACTTTTTTGCTAAGTGGTGGAATTGCTGAAATCTCAAATAATAAGTGTACAATACTTACAGAAGATTTTGCAGATACAAAAAAAGTAGACTTATACGCATTGAAAAAATTAGTTGAAACAGACGAAAACAAAAAAAATCTAGTGAATCAGAAAATCAAGTCATTACAAAAGTTTTACTATTCTTAATTATATAAAAAACTAAACTCTTCTAAAATTTTTTTGTAAAGTTTTTTTTTAAAAGGCACAACCAAATTTATAGAGTCACTTGGATTTATCCACTTCCATCTACCAAACTCAGGTGTATATGAATCTAATCTTATTTCTTGATCATCTCCAAAAAATCTACATGCAAACCATTTTTGTTTTTGCCCAACATATTTACCATTCCAAACCACTCCAACCAACTCCTTTGGTAGATCATATTTTAACCAACATCCAGTTTCTTTTATAATTTCAAAATTCTTTTTTATTCCAGATTCTTCCATGAGTTCTCTTCTCATAGCCTGAATGGGTGTTTCATCGTAATCTATTCCTCCTTGTGGCATCTGCCAAAATTTATTTTTTTTATCAATTCTTTGTCCAACCCAAAGTTTTTTTTCTTTGTTAAGTAAAAAAATCCCAACACCTTTTCTATATTTCTTCATAAAAAAGTTTCATTTACTGAATTGAATCATCTTGAACTAAATTTATTGCAGCTAATAGGTCATAGGCGCGAGACAATTGATAATCTTCTACTTCTTCTGACTCATTATTTTTTTTGGTGTTCTTTTTCTTTTTATCATCTTGCTCATTTTCCATAGCTCCCTTAAGATCAGATTCTTTTCTTCCTTTTTTACCATCATCGACTTTTTTTAAAGTAGCTTGCTCAACTAATATATCTGGGTCAATACCAGTCTTTTGAATTGACCTTCCAAGTGGAGTATAATATCTTGCTGTGGTCAATTTAATAGCCACATCATCACCTGAAGGTATAATTGTTTGAACAGATCCTTTGCCAAATGATTTTGTTCCCATTATGATTGCTCGTTTATGATCTTGAAGAGCTCCTGCAACAATTTCAGATGCAGATGCACTTCCTTGATTTATTAAAACTATCAAAGGCAAACCACCCGTTAGATCTTTCTTAACAGCATTAAACCTTCCACTTTCTTTAGAACCTCTTCCTCTAGTAGAAACTATCTCTCCTTTTTCCAAAAAAATATCTGTGACACTTACGGCCTGGTCAAGTAAACCACCAGGATTGTTTCTTAAATCTAAAACATATCCAATTAGTTTATTTTCTTTTTTAAATTTTTTTATTACATCTACAATTTGAGAATCAACTTTTTGGTTAAAAGAAGATACTCTAATGTAACCAATATTATTCTCAATTCTTGCCTTAACTGCTTTTAATTGGATAATTGCTCTAGTTATCTCAATTTGAAGTGTTTCACTCTCATTTCTATTAACAGTCAACTTTATTCTAGAACCAACCTTACCTCTCATAATTGTTACTGCTTCTGAAAGAGTCATTCCTAAAACTGGTTCATCATCTAAATGAGTTATAAGATCTCCTGATTTAATTCCTGCCTTTGATGCAGGAGTATCATCAATTGGAGCGATTACTTTAACGAAACCATTTTCCAGTGTAACTTCAATTCCTAGTCCACCAAATTCTCCTTTGGTTTGAACCTTTAACTCATTTAACTCATTGCTATTAAGATACGTAGAATGAGGATCTAAGGAACTAAGCATGCCTTCTATAGCAGATTCAATCAAATCTTTGACTGGAACTTCTTCCACATAATTATTTTTTATCTTTTCAAAAGCTTCTCCAAAGAGATTTAAAAATTTATAAACATCTTTATTTTCTTCGGTGTTACCAGAAAACGGAAAAACAAAAATAAATACGAGAGTTAAAATCCTTTTTAACATGACCTAATTATGCAGTTTTTTTACAAAATCTCAACTTTTGATTTTGGATCAATAACTTTTCCCTTATAGCGTAGTTCAAAATAGATTTTATTATCAAACTCGCTTGAAACTCGAGCTATTGGCTCCCCCTTCAGTACTTTATTTCCTGATGAAATTAATATGTTTTGCATACCTGATAAAACACTAAGAAAATTATTGTCATTTTTTATAATTACCAAGTTTCCATAAGTTTTAAACTGTTCTGCATAAACAACCAAACCATCCGTTGGCGATGTTACAAAAGAATCATTAGATGCCTTGATTACTAATCCATACTTTACGTCTACTTGTTTGCCTTCACCAAAATCTGAAATGATCTTACCCTGAACTGGCATCTGAAAATTAGTTTTACTAGACCTAATTATTTTTTTTTTTGTTCCCACTCCTTTTACTAAATCATTAAGATTTTTTGCTTTCTTCTTAAGAATCTTTTCTTTGATTTTGAAACTTGGATTAGTTTTAATTTTTTTTTGAAGCGTAAGAACCTGAGCAAGCTTATTTTCTAAGTCTTTTTGCTTAGTTTTTAACTTTATTTTTTTTTCTTCAAAAGATTTAAGCTTTTCTTCTAATTCTAATTCAAGTTCTTCAACACTTTTAAGTCCAACAAAAAAATTATTTATATTCTTTTTTGTTTTTTGGAAATAAAATTCTCTTACTAATCTCTTAGTAACAAAATCATCTGATTCATTGTTTAGGTTTTTTGCAAAATGACTGAACCTAGTAACATAATGCTTCTCTTGCAAGAGAAAAACTAATCTTTTTGCTAATTCTTCTTTATCCTTTATGTATTTCTTAAAAATTATCTGCTCCTGCTTATTTTTTTCAATGTCCAATTTTATATTTTCTAAATCTTTGTTATTTTCTAAAATCTGATTGTGCATAGAAACAGTTTGTTTTTTTAAACTATTCAACTTTGCTCTAAAAAGATTGTCTTTTTCGTAAGAAAAAGACTCACCACACACAAAAAAAAAAAATAATGCTAAAATATTTTTCATTCAATTAGAGATTTACTTTTCATTTCTTTTGGTTTTTTAATTTTCATTAACTTTAAAATTGTTGGCGCAATATTAGCTAAACACCCGGTTTTTAAAACAACTATCTTTTTATTGCAAATTATAAATGGAACTGGGTTAGTGGTGTGTGTTGTGCAAGGCAATGATTTTTTCTCATCAAACATTTTGTCTGCGTTTCCATGGTCAGATGTTACAATCAGTGTGTAATTATTTCTTTTACATTCTTCAACAATTCTTCCAAGACAAATATCAACTGTTTCTACGGCTTTCACAGTAGCATTTATATCGCCTGTATGACCAACCATGTCCGCATTGGCAAAATTAGCAACTACAAAATCATATTTTTTTAGTCTAAGCCTTTTTAAAAGTTCCTCCGTCATTTCATTGGCAGACATTTCTGGTTTTTTGTCATATGTATCTACCCTTGGAGATGATATTAAAATTCTATCTTCTCCTGGAAATTTCTCTTCCAGACCTCCATTAAAAAAATATGTTACATGGGCATACTTTTCAGTCTCAGCTATTCTTAATTGTTTAAGTTTTTGATTTGAAATTACTTCTCCAATCGTATTTTTAACTTTCAAAGATTCAAATATTGGGGTTAATGATTTTCTAAGTCTTTTCGAATATTCAACCATACTTATAGCTTTAAAAAAATTTGCTATTCTTTTTCTTTTAAAAAAAAGAAATTTTTGTTCAAATATTGAAGCAAGAAGTTCTCTTACACGGTCAGCCCTAAAATTTGTTATAAAAAAACCATCACCATCTAAAACACCAGAATAGTTTTCAAAGTTGATAGGTTTAAAAAATTCATCTGTAATCTGATTATCATAGCTTTTTTTTATTTCAGCTATGGGATCAAGTCTTGCTTTTAGAGACCCCTCTACAATTGCTTTATAAGCCAGATGAATTCTATTCCATCTATTATCTCTATCCATTGCATAATATCTTCCACAAATACTTGCAATCTTAATATTTTTGGATTCTTTAATTTTTTGTAAAAGCAATTGCATATTCTTTAAACCACTTATAGGCAAACTATCTCTACCATCCAAAATACAGTGCACCAAAATCTCAACATTCTTTTTTCTAAAAATTTTCAATAATTTAAATAAATGATCTTGATGACCATGAACTCCTCCATCAGATAAGATGCCCACAAGATGGATTCTAGAACAATTTTCAACAATGGACTTTATCAAATTATTTTCTTCTATTTCCCCACTTTTAAAACCTTCAGAAATTCTAAGAATATCTTGCAACAGAATTCTACCAGCTCCTATATTCATATGGCCTACTTCAGAGTTCCCAAACTGGCCTGATGGCAAACCTACTTGATTTTCTGAAGCAAATAATCTTGAGAACCCAAATTTCTTTTCTAATTTTAGAAAATTTTCTTTCTTCGACTTGTGAATTGCATTAAATTGGTTTTTTTTTCCAACTCCCCAACCATCCAAAATACAAAGTAAAACTTTTCTGTTTTTCATAAATTTAATAATTATTTGTGATAAGATGTTCCAGCGATAATTTCAAAAGCTCTGTAAATTTGTTCGATCAACATAACTCTTACCAAAAGGTGTGGCCAAGTTTGTTTTCCAAATGACAATGTATCATAAGAATTTACAAAATGCTTATCTAGACCTACATCACTCCCAACTAAGAAACAAAAACTTTTTACCCCTTCATTCATTTTTCTATTCATAATTTTTGCAAATTCAATACTCGTTAATCCTTCACCTCCTCTATCTAATGTAAATATATGATCATATTTATTTATATGTTTTAAAATTTCATTTTTTTCTAAAAGTTTTTTTTATTTTTTTCAAAATTAAAAGTTTTTAATTCAATTAATTTTATTTTTGTTTGTATTCTTCTTGCATAAAAATCAAAAATTTTTTCTAGTGGTTGGTTTTTTTTAAACTTACCAAGGCAAAGTATGTCAATCTTCATTATTAACCAAACTTTTTCCGTTCATCATGAATACCTTCTTGCCATATTTTTTCCAAAGCATAATGTTTTCTTACCTCAGGTTTAAAAACATTAAGTATAATATCTCCGAAGTCGACAATAGACCAATCTGTTGATTTTAATCCTTCTGTTGCCATTATTTGCCTTTTATTATTTTTTATTAAATTAGTTACTATGGAATTGACGTGCCTGGTTGAACTTCCACTTGCAACAACAATAAAATCAGCTAGTGCACTTCGATTTTTAATATTAATCACTACAATATTTATTGCCTTGAAGTTCTCCAGTTCATTTACAATCTTTTTTAGTAACTTCTTAATTTTAGAATTTTGGTTCATTTTTTAATCTGAGATTTGTTGACGATTCAGTGCTCGTTACACCTGTAACAAAAACCCAACTAGGTGGTTTCATATATTTAAATCTTTTCACTGATAAACTTTTAATCCTTCTATTCCTAAAAAAACTTAAAGCCTTGCTTTGAACTACATTTAGAGAGTAGGATGGACGGTCAAAAATTGCAATGGGAATATTACAAAATATTTTTTTCCAATCTTTCCAAGTGTGAAATTTCTTTAAGTTATCTATTCCAACCAACCAAATAAATTTTTTTTTAGGAAATTTTCTGTGTAAATAGTCTACCAGATCAACCGAGTAAATTGTTTTTTCTAAATCATCAATTTCAATAATTCTAATTTTGTTTCCTCTAACAATCTTTTTTGCCCTTTCTAACCTTTCTTCGTACGAACTAATGTTCTTTTTTAATGGATTTTTTTTTGAAATAATCCACCAAATTTCCTCTAATCCAAGTTTAGTTAAAGCAAGATAACTAATAAGAATATGTCCAGAATGTGCAGGGTCAAAAGTTCCTCCAAGAATTCCTATAAATTTTTTTTTTGAAATAATCAAATCTTCTATGGTCTTATCTGTCCTGAACCTGTTACTTGGTATTTAAAGCTTGTTAATTGTGCAACACCAACTGGACCTCTTGCATGAACCTTAGAAGTTGAAATGCCTATTTCAGCTCCCATACCAAATTCCCCTCCATCCGCAAATTGCGTGGAAGTATTATGCATAACAATACCACTATCAACATTTTCAAGAAAATATTTTACTGAATCACTATCTTCAGATAAAATCGCATCTGTATGCCCAGACCCAAATTTATTTATATGTTCCACAGCTTCTGAAACACCATCTTTAATTGATTTTATTGAGACTATTTTATCTAAATATTCGGTAGACCAGTCTTTTTCCGAGGCTCCTTTAATATATTTATCAAGTTTCATTACTGCCTTGTCCCCTCTAATCTCACATTTATATTCTTTCAACGAATTAATTATCCTAGGTAAATGAGAATTTAATATTGGCAAATCAAATAGAATGGTCTCTGTTGCACCACAGATTCCTGGTCTCCTCATTTTAGCATTTACACTAACATTCTCAGCTAGTTCTGGATTTGATGATTTATGTATATAGGTATGACAAATACCATCTAAATGTTTGATAACATGGATTTTACTCTCATTGATTACTCTCTCAATCAAGGATCTTCCGCCTCTAGGAATTATAACATCAACATAATCACTCATTTTAAGTAAATACCCAACAGCACTTCTATCTATAGTTGGAATACTTTGCAATGCACCTTCAGGTATCTTAAACTTTCTATAAGACTGGTTAATTAAATTTACTATCGTTGAAGAGGAATTAAAGCTTTCACTGCCTCCTCTTAAAATAAGGGCATTACCTGATTTTAAACTTAATCCAGCAGCATCAGCAGCTACATTTGGTCTTGATTCATATATAACTGCCAAAACTCCTAAAGGTATTGAAACTTTTTGAATTTTCAAACCATTAGGTCTTGACCAGCTATCAAGAACTTTTCCAACTGGATCATCTAATTTTGAAATCTCTACAAGACCAGTACTCATTGATTCTATTCTTTTTTCATCTAAAATTAGTCTATCAAGAGTTGATGGGGTAAGTTTTTTTTTATTTTCATCTACATCTTTCTCATTCTCTTCAATTATCAAATTTTTATTTTTATATAAATTTTCTGCTGCATCGTGAAGTATTTTGTTTTTCAATTTAGGATCTATCGAAGAAACCTTGTAAGATGCTTTTTTAGCATTCACTCCTATTCTAATTATGTCTTCTTCAATTATTTTATTTTTTTCCATTTATCGTAAGGTTATCTCTATGAACAATTTCATCCCGTCCAAGGTACCCCAAAATATCTTTGATTTCTGAAGTTTTCTTTCCTCTAATTTTTTTTGCTTCATCTGAATCATAAAAAATTATCCCATTTCCAATTTTTTTTCCATTTTCATGTAATATTTCGATTATATCACCACGACAAAATTTTCCAGAGATTTTTTTCACACCACTTGGCAATAAACTCGCTCCTTTTAAAATCGCATTAAATGCTCCATCATCTATAATTAGGCTTCCAGATATTTTTATTGAACCTGCTAACCAACTTTTAAATCCCTTAACTTGTTTTTTTTCTGAAAAAAACCAGGTACCAACTCTGTTTTTTTCATAATTCTTTAATGGATTTTTTGGTTTTCCAGAACAAATCAATGTATTACAACCAAAATTAGTTGCTATTTCTGCTGCTTCTATTTTTGTGGTCATACCTCCTGAACCATAACTATTTGTTTCATGTGTCGAAATTTTTTTAAGATCATCAGCCATAAAATTTACAAAATTAATTAATTTTGCATTTTTATTATTCTTTGGGTTCTTGTTAAACAAACCAACCACATCACTTAAAAGTATTAAAGAATCTGCATTCGTTATTTGAGCCACTCTAGAAGCTAGCCTATCATTATCTCCAAATTTTAATTCTTCAGTTGCAACTGTATCATTCTCATTAATTATTGGGATCACCTCTGAGGCAATTAAACTGCTAATTGTTTCACGAGAGTTTAGGCTGTTTTTTCTATTCTCTGTATCTGAAAATGTTAAAAGTAACTGAGCTACTTTTAAATTTTTCTTTTTAAATGATTTCATAAAATTATTCATAAGAATGACTTGACCACATGCAGCACAAGCTTGTTTCTCATTAATCTTAATTTTATTTTTTTTTATTCCTAAGTATTTTTTTCCTAGCGATACTGCACCAGAAGCAACAATAAGTATCTCAATTTTCTTTTTTTTAAGAATTAGCAAGTCATCAATAAGGGACTCTAGCCAAGAGTAATTGAATTTTTCATTTTTGATGAGTAGTGAAGAACCTATTTTTAGTATGACTCTCTTAGAATTAAAAATTGACAACGCTTTATTCATTATGAGAAAATTTTAGTAAATTAGATTTTAAAATTTTAATACCTTTATTTGTATGGCAAGAAATTGCAATCATATCAGAACTTGAGCATTTTTTTAATATTTTAATCCTTTTGTTTAAAAAGTCATTTTTTACTAAATCAGACTTATTTAGCAAAATAATCTCCTTTTTATCTTCAACTTTTTTTCCATAACTTTTTAATTCATGTCTAATTATTTTATAATTTTCTATAAATGTATCATCACTTTCAACTGATACATCACACACATGCAACAAAGTTTTACATCTTTCAATATGGGCTAAAAATTTCAAACCTAAACCTACTCCGTCAGAAGCGCCCTTAATAAGGCCTGGCAAATCTGCCAAAACTATATCCTTCTGATCAAATCTCAGGAGGCCGAGTTGTGGTTTAGTAGTTGTAAAAGGATAATTTCCAATCTTGGGATTTGCATTTGACAAAACTGAAAGCAATGTTGATTTTCCTGCATTTGGTAAACCTAGCATTCCAACATCAGCAATCAGCTTTAGTCTAAGCCAGACCCATACTTCTTCTCCTGATTTTCCTGTTTCAAATTCTCTTGGTGATTGATTTGTTGAAGATTTAAAACTTGCATTGCCTCGTCCCCCTTTTCCACCAACAGCCACTAAATATTTATCAGTTAATGACAAATCCTTAAAAACTCTTTTTTTATCCTCACTTAATATCACTGTCCCTATCGGCACCTTGATTAGCAAAGTTTTTCCATCAGATCCTGTTCTGTTTTTTCCAGATCCATCCTTACCATTCTCTGCTTTAAAATGTTGTTGGTATCTAAAATCTATTAGAGTATTAAGATTTTCTTGTGCTAAAAAAGATATGTCACCACCCTTTCCACCATTGCCCCCATCTGGACCGCCAAATTCAATATACTTTTCTCTTCTAAAGCCTACACAGCCAGAACCACCATCTCCAGCTTTAAGATATATTTTAGCCTCATCTAGAAATTTCATAAAAATCTCCTTGTGAGAGTAGTCTTTATTTTTTTACTTCAACATCAACAAAAGATTTTCCAGATGATTTCTTTTTAAAGATTACAAAACCTTCTTTTAATGCAAATATTGTATGATCTTTTCCCATCCCAACATTTTTACCTGGACGATGTTTTGTGCCCCTTTGCCTTACTATTATATTTCCCGGTATGACTAACTCACCACCAAATTTCTTTATTCCCAGTCTTCTACCTGCGCTATCTCTTCCATTTCTAGTACTACCTCCAGCTTTCTTATGAGCCATTTACATCCTCCACTTTTTTATTTTCTGAAATTTTCTTTTTCACTTCTGTATCAATTTTTGATTTTGAGTTAGATGCTAAATTTATTTCTTTAATTTTTATCAAAGTCAAGTCCTGCCTATGACCAATTTTTCTTCTGTAGTTTTTCCTTCTCTTTTTTTTAAAAATAACAATCTTTTTATCCCTAATTTGATCAACAACTTCACCTTGTACTGAAGCATTTACAACATAAGGAGAACCAACTATAAGTTCATTGTTACAATTTTTAACAGACAAAACTTTATTAAACTTTATCGTTTCACCTTTTTTCAGATTTTGTTTTGGAAGCTTTAAATAATTACCAACAACAACTTTATATTGCTTACCGCCACTCTCAAAAATCGCAAACATTTGTAAATCCTTTTTTGTGATTTATACAATCAACTCTTTAATTTTAAAAGCATTATTTATCAAATTTTTAAATTTAAGTAAAATGTATTGTGAACTGTCGCGTTTTTTGTTATTTTTTCGACTGAAAAAAAAATTATGACTGAAATTGTAATTGTTGCAGCAAAAAGAACACCTATTGGCAAATTTTTGGGAAGTCTCTCTGGATTTTCTTCGCCAGAACTAGGGAGTCTAGTGATTGATTCAACCATTAAGCAGTCTGGGATAGAAAAAAAAAAAATTGATGAAATTATTTTTGGTCAAGTTTTAACTGGTGGATCTGGCCAGAACCCAGCAAGACAAGCCTCAATTCTTTCAAAAATTCCAGTTGAAAAGAGTGCACTAACTGTTAATCAGGTTTGTGGTTCTGGACTTAGGGCTGTGAGTTTAGGAGCCCAATCAATTTTAACAGGACAATCTGAAATAGTGCTATCTGGCGGGCAAGAATCAATGAGCAATGCACATCATACTATAAATGTTAGAAACGGTCTTAAGATGGGAGACGGACAACTTAAAGATAGTATGATAGTTGATGGTTTGTGGTGTGCTATGAATGATTATCATATGGGAATAACAGCTGAGAATGTTGCGGAAAAATTTAAAATTTCCAAAGATGAGCAGGATGAATTTGCTGCAAATTCTCAAAATAAAGCTGAAAGCGCCCAAAAGAATGGTTATTTCAAAAATGAAATTACACCAGTGACAATTAAACTAAAAAAAGAAGAAATCTCGTTTGATGAGGATGAATTTCCTAGACACGGTTCAACAAAAGAGAAAATAGGAAGTCTCAAACCAGTTTTTAAAAAAAATGGGACCGTGACTGCCGGGAACTCATCTGGTTTAAATGATGGCTCTGCTGCCGTAATCTTAATGAATCAGAAAAAAGCTAAAGAACTTAATATTGAACCTTTAGCTAGAATTGCTTCCTGGTCAACTGTGGGCGTAGATCCATCTATAATGGGAATAGGACCGATTACGGCAGTTAAAGTGGCCCTAAAAAAGGCAAACTGGGATCTAGATGATGTTCAGCTTATTGAAGCGAATGAAGCCTTTGCCGCACAATCATTAGCAGTTACTAAAAAATTAAATTTAGACATGGCTAAGGTTAATGTTAATGGAGGAGCCATAGCTCTTGGTCACCCGATTGGAGCATCTGGCACAAGAGTTTTGATAACACTTATATATGAAATGAAAAGACAAAATTTAAAAAAAGGTCTTGCAACTTTATGCATCGGAGGTGGACAAGGCATAGCAATGTGTGTGGAAAGGGATTAAAAAATGAGTAAAATTTCTTTAGTAACTGGAGGAACAAGAGGAATTGGTGAATCAATTTCTAAAAAACTAAAGTCAGAAGGGAGTGTAGTAATTGCAAACTATTCTAGCAACGATAAGGCTGCCAAAAAATTTTCTGATGAAACTGGTATAGAAGTTATGAAATGGGATGTAAGCGATCATGATTCTTCCCAAAAAAATATTAGCAAAATCTATGAAAAACATAAAACAATAGATATTTTAATTAATAATGCTGGAATCACAAGAGACGCCCCTTTGCACAAAATGACTTTAGATAATTGGAAAAAAGTTGTTGATGTTAATTTAAATTCAGTTTTTAATATTACATCTTTAGTAATTAATAAAATGAGAGAAAATGGTTTTGGAAGAATAATCCATATTTCTTCAGTTAATGGACAAAAAGGTCAGTTTGGCCAAACTAATTATTCTGCAACAAAATCTGCTTTATTAGGTTTTTCAAAATCTTTAGCACTTGAAAGTGCAGCAAAAGGAATTACATCGAATGTTATTTGTCCTGGATATATAAATACAGAAATGGTAGCGGCTATTAGAGAAGATATTCTAAAAACAATTGTTGATACAATTCCATCAAAAAGACTAGGAGATTCAGATGAAATTGCTGAAATGGTTGCTTATCTAGTTTCCGAGAAGGCAAGCTACATTAATGGCTCTACAATTTCGATTAATGGGGGCTTGTGGATGGACTAAAATTGGTCTTTCATTTGCCTAATAATTCTAAAGTTTTCTTCAATAGCATTACTTTCCAGACCAATTTTTTTTAAATATTGTTTGTTGTCAAATTTTAAAAAAGGGTTAAGTTTTTTTTCATCTTCTAAGACTGATGGAACAGTCGGTTTATTAGCCTTTCTTTTTTTCGTGATATCTTTAATCTTTTCTTTTAAGGGAAAACTATCTGGTTCAAGATGAAAAGCAAATTTTGCATTTGATTCTGTATATTCATGACCACAAAATATTTTAGTTTGGTTTGGTAAAGATCTAATTTTTAAGAGTGATCGACTCATTTGCAATGGAGTCCCTTCAAAAATTCTTCCACAACCTAAAGAAAAAAGAGTGTCGCCACAAAATAATGCATTATCCTTTTTAAAGTAATAACAAATATGCCCAACGGTATGCCCTGAAACATCAAAAACTTTGCATTCTGAATTACCCAATTTAAAAATCTCTTCATCTTTTAAGCAAATATCAATTCCAGGTATTCTTTCTTTGTCATTAAGATTACCAACAATTTTACAACCATACTTTTTTTTTAATTCTATATTTCCTCCCACATGATCAAAGTGGTGGTGAGTATTTAGTATAAAATTTAGTTGAATTTTTTTTTTCTCAACAACTTCGATAATAGGTTTTGACACTGAAGGATCTATACAAGCTGTAGTCTTTGTTTTTTGGTCAGTAATCAAATAACTATAGTTATCTGATAAAATAGGAATCTGTTCTATTTCTAACATAAATAAAATGTAATAAGTATTCTATGTTTTTGAAACAGAAAAAACAACCTGATAAGAAAGCAAGTTTAAAAAAAATTTATAATTTGTATTAGTCCCATATTCATTAAGCGTTAAAAGCTCTTGAACTTTTATTTTTTTCATCTTACAAAAATCTATAAAATCACTAAGAGAGCATAAATGTATGTTTGGAGTATTATACCATTCATAAGGTAAAATTTTATTTTTTGGCATCAAACCACTGAAGAAAAAATCTTTCCTAACCTTCCAAAAACCAAAATTTGGAAATGATATGATTGCTCTTTTTCCAATTCTTATAAGGTCATCTATAACCTTCTCAGGAAAAATCATAGCCTGAATAGTTTGACTTAAAACAACAGTTGTAAAAGATTTGTCTGGATAATCAGACAGATCATAATTAGCGTCACCTTGAATAACTGAAAGTCCTTTTTTTACGCATTTGTTAACACCTTGTTGGCTTAACTCTATCCCTCGACAATCGACATCTTTTTTTTTTACTAAAAAATCTAATAAATTGCCATCACCGC
This sequence comes from uncultured Alphaproteobacteria bacterium, assembly GCA_964473045.1. GTDB lineage: Bacteria > Pseudomonadota > Alphaproteobacteria > Methylaequorales > Methylaequoraceae > CAYYMX01. The sequence goes on from CAYYMX010000003.1 coordinate 13,831, forward strand.
ATCCCACATCAAGAACTTTTTCATTTTTTTGAATAAGCTTTGCTATAATCAAAAGATCATTTCTAAGAATTTTACTCATAACTTATTTTGAATTATTTGGCCATCTAAAAAACCTTTTAAGGTGGAATGAAGTTCTGGTTCATTTAATAAGAAAGCATCATGACCTTTGTCTGTATCAATTTCTACAAAACTTACCATAGCACTTGAACTATTCAATGATTTAATTATCATTTTTGTTTCAGATGTTGGAAAAAGCCAATCTGATGTAAAAGAAAAAAAACAAAACTTTACATCATTGTTTTTAAAAACATTGGGTAATCCCCCTTTGAAAATCGATAGGTCAAAATAATCCATAGCTTTTGTAATATATAAATAACTATTAGCATCAAATCTCTCAACAAAAGAAATTCCTTGGTGCTTTAAATAACTTTCAATCTGAAAGTCCGTTCCAAAATCAAAAGACAAATAATTACTACCCTGAAGATTTCTTCCAAACTTTCTTTGCAATGCTGACTCTGATAAATAGGTTATATGTGCAATCATCCTAGCTACTGCCAAACCTCTATTTGGAAATTTTTTTTTTCTATAATAATGACCTTTATACCAATTTGGGTCTGCCATTATTGCTTGTCTTCCAATTTCATGAAGTGCTATATTTTGAGCAGAATGTCTATATGAAGTGGCAATTGGAATAACTGCATTTACCTTGTTACTAAATTTTGCAGCCCATTCAAGTGTTTGCATACCACCCATTGACCCTCCAATGACAGCAAACAACTTTTCAATCCCCAGTTTAGAGATCAGAATTGCTTGAGCCTTTACCATGTCAGCAATTGTTATAACAGGAAAACTTAAGGCATAAGGTTTGTTAGTTTTTGGATTAATTGAAGATGGACCAGTACTACCCATACAGCCACCTAAAACATTGCTACAAATCACATAAAAAACATCAGTATCAATTATTTTACCAGGTCCAACCAAAATATTCCACCAGCCATCTTTTTTTGTGATTGGATTTTTTTGTGAACAATACTGATCACCAGTTAAAGCATGACAAATAAAAATAGCATTATTCTTTTTTGCATTTAACTTTCCATAAGTCTTAAAAGCAATTTCACAATCTTTTAAAAATTTTCCTGAATCTAATTTTATTGGTTGATTCAGTCTTATTTTTTCAGAATTAATACTCATTAAACAATATTCTCAATCTAATTGACTTAAATGGCATCATAGCTATGTTGATTTAGTAGTCAAAATAATTTTGACTGATAATATAATTAAAAATGAAAAAACCATTTATTCAGAGCTTAATAAAACCTTCTATCAATAAAATAGCTAAATACGTTCCAGGTCAATCCACTATAGCAGGAAGCGATAAAATCATAAAATTATCTTCAAATGAATCTCCTTTTACAATTCCAAAAAAAATAATTTCATTGATTCCTAAACTTGCTTTAAAAACAAATTTTTATCCTGATGGCGATTCAAATTTATTAAAGAAAACTATATCAAAAAAATTTGGTTTAAAGAAAAATCAGATAGTTTGTGGCAATGGGTCGGATGATATTTTATCAGTAATTTGCCAAACATTTTCTAGAGAAAATTGCGAAGTTATATGTAGTGAATATGGGTTTATATATTATCCTATAATTGCCAAGGCTAATGGAGCTAATGTTGTAATTGCAAAGTCAGAAAATCTTTCAATAAGTTGTAAAAATATTCTAAAGAAAATTACAAGTAAAACAAATCTGATCTTTCTTGCAAATCCAAACAATCCAACAGGAACAGTTATCTTTAAAGATGAACTAACAAACTTTCTTAAGCAAGTACCTAAGAATATCATTGTAGTTTTGGATGGGGCATACTCTGAATTCATTCAAGATTCTCGCTACTCTGATGGATTGGAATTAGTAGAAAAATTTTCTAATTTAATTATCACAAGAACTTTTTCCAAAATATTTGCACTTGCCGGCTTAAGATTAGGTTGGAGTTATTCTTGTCCCGAAATTGTTCACCTTCTGGAAAAAATTAGAGGCCCTTTTAATATTAATGCAATTGCTCAAATAGTCGGTTCATTAATATTAAAAGATAAAAATTTTCTCAAAAGATCAATTAATCATAATAGAAAGTGGCAAAAAAAATTGGTAAAAAAAATTAATGATATTGGTTTAGAAGCAAAAGAAACATTTACCAATTTTGTACTAGTAAAAGTTGAAAAAAAAAAAATTGACAAAAAAAAGATATTATGCGGTTTATTGAAAAAAAAAATAATAGTAAGAGACTTAACAAGCTATGATCTTGCTGATTATTTTAGAGTCTCGATGGGAACAGATGTTCAATTAGACAAATTTTCAAAAGAACTAGCAAATTTAGTCCGAAAGTATTCCAAATGAAAACTAAATTTAAAAAGATTTCTATTATAGGCCCAGGTTTAATTGGCTCATCGTTAGGACTTGCAATGAAGGAAGCAGGGCTAGCAAAAGAGATTCTTGGAATAGATAAATCTAAAAAAAATCTGCATCACGCTTTGAAAAATGGTTCAGTTGATCACGGAGCCACTACAATTGACAATAGAATAAAAAACAGTGATATTATATTTATTTGCACTCCTGTAAGCCTTATTGACGAATTAGTAAAAAAAGTCATACCTTTCACTTCAAACAATACAATAATCAGTGATGTAGGTTCCGTAAAAAACATTTTTAAAAAGTCGACTGTAAATTTAGTCAATAAAAAATGTTTTTTTGTTCCTGGCCATCCCATAGCTGGAACTGAACACTCAGGAGCAAAAAATGCTGAAAATAATTTGTTCAAAAAAAAATGGTGCATTCTCACACCAGAAAATAAAAAAGCTAAAGAAACAGAAATAATTTCATCTCTTTGGAAAAACTTAGGAATGAAAGTTTCTATAATGTCAGTTAATGATCATGATAATATCATGTCTATAACCTCACATTTACCTCACTTAATTGCATTTACCATAGTTGGAACTGCATTCAACATAAATCCAAAAAAGAAAAAGGAATTATTAGATTTCTCTGCAGGAGGTTTTCGTGACTTTACTAGAATAGGTTCCTCAGATCCAAAAATGTGGACAGATATTTTTATAAAGAACCAAAATCAACTAATAAAAACACTTGATCGTTTTCTGGTTGATTTAAACAAACTAAAATCACTTATAAAACAGAATAATGAAGAAAAAATACTTAATATTCTAAAAAGAACCAAAGAAATTAGAAAGGGTATAATTAATGTTGAAAAGTTTTTTAGGTAGGACTAGAAAAAATCTTTTCCAATTTTTTTAAAACAACTTTTTTATTGCTTAAATTTTTAATAGGTGGAAATATCTTTACTTTGATTACACCTGAATTCTTTTTAAAACTTTTGTTTATCCAAAACTTTCCTGCATCATGATTTATTGGAACTATTGGAATACCCAAACTTTTATGAATTGCATAAAAACCAGGATTTAAATTAACTTTTTGAAAAACATTTACTCTAGTACCTTGTGGAAAAATCAAAAAAGTATTTATGCCTGATTTTATAAGTTTATCAACTGATTTTAAGACAAGCTTCAACGAACTATAGCCTTTATCTCTATCAATAAATATAAAACCTAATTTCCTAAAATATCCTGATAAAATTGGAGTTTTAATTAGTTCCTTTTTTAAGAGAAATACAGGGTCATCAAAATAAAAATAAAGAAAAAAAGTTTCCCATGCGCACTGATGGTTACTCGCAACAATATACGGACCTTTTTTGGGAATATTATCTTTTCCTTCAACCAAAAACTCAATTCCTAAAATTAATTTAGTTAATTTCATTACTGAGTTAGACCATATTTTTGAAACTGACACTGTTAGTTTTCTCTTAAAAAATCTAACAGGTGAAAATAAAGTAAAGAAAAAAGTTGTCCAACTGTAAAAAACAAAATAAAAAATAAGACTTCTAAAAAACATTTCTAATAAAAAATTATCGAATAAAATACTTTGAAGTATTCAAAAAACATAAGTTTAATATGGAAAAAAAAATTTTCGCTAATATCTTTTTTTTTTTGGGCTGGTAGGATTACAATTTGTCTATTAGGAAGGGTTTTTTCAAAGATTATTAGACTTCTTGGTAAATGATAGTATGAACTTACAAGAATAATCTTTTTAATTTCATCATTTTTTATAAGCCACTTTTTTACTTCATGTGCATTTTCGAGTGTATTTTTAGCTCTTTCACCATACGACACACAACAATTATAGAGATTAGAAAATTTTTGATCTTGATTGTATTTTGTTTTTAGATCCGTTCCTAAGAATACCCCAGAAATAAATAGTTTTTTTGCTTTCTTTGAAACTAGCAATTGAATTCCCTTCTCAATTCTACCTTTCCCTCCAGTCAAAACAACTATAGCCACTTTATCAATATTTAAGTTAGATTCTTCTGGATGGTAGTAATTTTTTGGTAGTGTGTTAAATAAAAAGACTACCCACCAAAAAAAACCAGCAATTAAAAAAAGTACTAAATACAAAAAAGTTCTTTTAAATTTCGTCAAAAAACCTCTTCTCAAAAAAATAAAACAAATAAGAAGTTAAATATATCAGCAAGACAATTAAAAAAAAAATAAGAAATAAAACTAATACGATAAAATTTTTTATATTTAAATCAAAAAAAAATGATGATGAAAAAAAATTAGAACTTAGACCTAAAACTTGTGCTGAAGTTGTAAAAACTACAAAAACAAAAATTAAACTTAAAAAAGATCCTGGCATAATTTTTTTAACTATCATTAAAGAAATACTTTTGGCTATATCAATACTACTTGCTCCCATAATTTGAATCATTTCTAAAAATTTAAAATTGACTAATAATGCAGCCTTAATCATTGTCGTAATAAGGAAGGCAAACAAAATACTTACCATTGCAAACATGAAGAATATAAAAAATTTTATTCTATTTATAATGATTGCTATTTCATAAAGCTCATCTCTATGAGCATACTTTTCGATTACTCTTTCACCAGAAATAGTTTTTATTTTATCTTCAATTAATTCTAGTTTTTTATCTTCAACTAATATCTGAAAAATCAAAGGCATCCCTATGCTAGAAAAAGTATTTAAATTTTCTAAACCTAAACTCTCTTGAATTAAACCGGAATCAATTACTTTAAAAGAATTTTCATGAAATTTTTCCCTCAAAAAAGAAAAGATATTTTCTTTTACAGTTAGTGGAATATCTCTTTCATTTTCAAGGGTTGAAATTATAAATGTTGTCTTTCTGGATTCCTGATCAATCCAATTACTTGAAAACTTATAGAAATTAAAATACAGAATTGCATTGATAGCAATAAGACTAAGAATTACAAAGGATAAACCATGGAAAAATTTTTCATCATCTTTCAAAAATATTCTTTTTAGTAAATTTTGGTAGTTAGTCATTTTACATTATTTTTTAAATGAAGTGTTTTATAAGTCTTTGGTAAAATATCTGGGTTCTTAGAAGTAATTATAATTGTTGTGCCTAATTTATTAATTGATTCAAAAAGAAAAAAAATTTTTTTGGTTGACTGTTTATCCAGATTTGTATCTGGTTGATCTGCAATAACAATTTTTGGATTTGTTATAAGCGCTCTTGCAATCACAACTTTTTGTTTTTGACCATTTGAAAGCTTGCTAATAGGAGTATCTTTAATATTTGTTAAACCCAACCAACTTAATATTTCCTTACTCCTACTCAAGTAATCAAAATTTTCTTTTTGTATCACACTCGAAAATTCAACATTTTGGGAGACAGTAAAAAATGGAATCAAATAATCATTTTGAAGAATCACACCTAATTGTCTCCTAAATTCCAATATTTTCTCTTTACTATTTGATGTTATCTTCTTGCCAAAAAGAAACAAATTTCCTTTTAGTGGAAGAATTTTCATATATAAGAGTTTCAAAAATAATGATTTCCCAACTGCATTATTTCCACTTATAACCCAAAAGTCTCCTTTGTTAATTTTCAAATTAATATTTAATATATTTCCACCTCTATAACCTATTGAAGCGTTTTCTACATTTATAATTTCACTCATTCTATTGTTTTATTTCCTTTTACAAAAATTTCTTTTGCAACACCACGCAAATTATAATTCGAGGACATACAAGACCCATAAGCTCCAACTGAACAAATTACAACTAAATCATCTTTTTTTAAATCCTGCATTTGAACATTTCGCGCAAAAATATCTCCACTTTCACAAATAGGACCAACAATATCAAATTTGCAACTTTGCACATTTTCTTTTGTAACCGGAAGTATTTTGTGATAGGCGTTGTAAAGAGATGGTCTTAAAAAATTATTCATCCCACTATCCAAAATAATAAAATTTTTTTCGGCACCTATTTTTTTTCTTATTACGGAGGAAACTAAAATCCCAGCTGAACCAACTAAAAAACGTCCAGGTTCCAATATGATTTCAACCGATAGATCAGAAAAGTATTTTTCAACTAATTTTGCATATTTTTGCAGTGGGAAGTAAAAATCACCATTATAATTTATTCCTATCCCACCTCCAAGATCCAAACTTTTTATTTTACAATTCATTTTTAATAATTCACCAACCAATTTTCTTAAAACTTTAAATGATTCTTCAAATGGAGTTATTTCTTCAATTTGAGATCCTATATGAACTGTTAGACCCATAAGAGACAAAGATTTTTTATCTCTATAATTTTGAAAAATTGATTTAATCTTTTCTAAGGGTATCCCAAATTTATCTTCTGATCTTCCCGTAGATACCTTCTCATGTGTTTTGGCATTTACATTGGGATTAACTCTCAAACATATATTTATTTTTTGATTTTTAGATGAAATAAATTTATCAATTTCATCTAACTCTTCTTCACTTTCAACATTAATCTGCTTTATTTTTTTCTTGATAGCAAATTTAATTTCTTCCTCTGTCTTTCCAACACCCGAGAAAACAACCTTATCAGGTGTAATTCCATTATTTAGAGATTTAACCATTTCTCCTTTTGAGACAACATCCACTCCTAGTCCCAAACGAGAAACTAAATTTATAACCAAAGCATTATGATTAGCTTTCACCGCATAGCAAATTAATGGATTTATTTTACTAAATGAATTCTTTAACTTGTAAAAATTGTCTTCTATTTCGCTAAGTGAATAACAGTAAAAAGGAGTTCTAATTTTCTCAGCTAAAGATTTGCAGGAAACTTCCTCTAAAAATAATTCATCATTTGCATATCGAAGATATCCATTAAAATTTGAAATCTTAGTTTTCATTTTGGCTAGGATATTGTTTTGGATAGTCACTACCAGGATACTTTTCTAAATAAGATTTTTTACCACATCCCACGAGTACAAACAGAAATAAAAAAAAAAATATTTTGAAGATAGTTTTCATAAAGACTAAATCTTTTTTTTAGCTCTTGAGATTGCCTTCCTAATTTCTGTAAATGCAGTTCCTCCATAAGATTTTTTTTGCAACACTGAATTTTCTGGAGTCAATATATCAAAAACCCTTTCAGTCAACTTGGGTTCTATAGATTGCATAAGTCTAAGTGGCATCTCGTGTAAATTTAGTTTATTTTTTTCAGCTAATAAAACAATTCTTCCTGTTTTGAAATGTGCTTCCCTAAAATTAATTCCAATATTCTTTACCATCCAATCAGCTAAATCTGTTGCAGTTATAAAACCTTTCATAGAAGCTTCATACATTTTTTCTTTAACTACAACAATTGAACTAATCATCTCATTAACAACTTCCATAATTGTTTTAACTGAGTTAAAGGAATTGAAAATAGGAACCTTATCTTCCTGCAAGTCCTTACTATAGCCTGAAGGTAGTCCTTTCAAAATTATTAAAAGATTAAATAGGGAAGCGTATATACTCCCAGTTTTTGCTCTAACAAGTTCTGCTGCATCTGGATTCTTTTTTTGAGGCATAATAGACGAGCCTGTACTAAGGCTATCTGAAAAACTTAAAAAATTAAAACAAACATTACTCCATATAATAAAATCTTCTGCTATTCTTGAAAAGTGCATGCTCAAGATCGATAATGATGATAAAAATTCGATGGCAAAGTCTCTATCCGAGACACTGTCCAACGAATTTTCTGTTGGTTTTGCAAAACCGAGTCTCTTAGCTATAAATTTCCTATCAATCTCAAAAAAATTTGTTCCAGCTAGTGCTCCTGAACCCAAAGGACATTCATTGGTATTTTTAATTAAATTCTCAAATCTGGATTTGTCTCTAGAAAACATTTCAAAAAAAGAAAGAAAATAATGGGCTAATGAAATGGGTTGTGCATTCTGAAAATGTGTTAAACCAGGAAGTATCGTCTCGATATTTTGTTCAGCCTTTTTTAGTAGGGATTTCTGAATCAATTTTATTCTTGAAATTATTTCGTTCGAATTTTCTCTAATCCATAGTTTAAGATCTGTTGCAACTTGGTCATTTCTTGATTTTCCCGTGTGCATTTTTCCAGCAACATTTCCAATTTTTTTTTTTACTGCCATTTCTATATTAATTTGAATATCTTCAAAGCTTCCATCAAATTTAAAATCGTTTTTCTTTATATCCTTTTGGATCTCATCTAATACATTTTTAATCTTCTTGAAATCTTTTTCAGATAAAATTTTAGCTTTTTTAAGTGCTTCACAGTATACTTTATTAACTTTTACATCCTGCAGACCAAGTTGATAATCAAAGGAAATGGAATTGTTGAAATCTTTTAGTAAATTAGAATTCTCCTTTTCAAACCTACCACCCCAAAGTGGATTTATTGTTTTTTTCATTTTCTTTTATTATCTTATTAAAAGTATGTTAGGCAGATTAATCTTTTTTATTTTAATTTTTACTTCAAATCTATCTTATTCTGATGATAACAATCAACTATTATTGCATGAAAATCCTAAAAATATTCATGAATTCTCACTAAAAAACCTTAATGGAGATAAAAAAGAATTTAAAAAAAAAACTTCTGGAATTCTAATACTTAATTTTTGGGCAACTTGGTGCCCACCCTGCATAAAAGAAATACCAGATTTACTAGTACTTGAAAAAAAATTTAAAAATATTGAGGTAGCTTTTATATCAGTTAATCACCAAATAAATAAAACTGTCCCGAAGTTTTTGAAAAAACATAATTTAACTGACTTAGCTGTTTACAATGATGAAAAATTAGAAGTCTCCAGAAAATTTAATGTAAAATTAATGCCTACTTCAATTATTATTGATAAAAATTTACGCGAAGTTTCAAGGGTTGAAGGTTATATAAACTGGCTTGACCAAAAGACTGTTCAATTTTTAAAAAAAATTTTATAATTTTTTTTCAAGCTGTGGTAAAGCTTCAAATAAATCTGCTACAAGCCCATAGTCAGAAAAATTAAAAATAGGAGCTTCTTCATCTTTGTTTATGCATGCAATGAATTTTGAATCTTTAATCCCTGCAATATGCTGAATTGCACCTGAAATGCCAACAGCAATATATAAATCAGGAGCAACAATCTTTCCTGTTTGTCCTACTTGCCAATCATTTGGAACAAAACCAGCATCTACAGCAGCTCGACTTGCTCCCATAGCTGCTCCTAGCTTATCAGCTATTACTTCTAAAAGTTTAAAGTTTTCCCCATTCTGCAAGCCTCTACCACCAGAAATTATTATTTTAGCTGATGTAAGTTCTGGCCTATCTGATTTAGAAGAGTCATGTTTGACGAAAGCAACTTTATCGCTAGGAACTGTTTTGTTTTCGTGTTTAATTACTTCACAACTAGAAGAAGTTTCACAAGGCTCAAAGCAAGTTGTTCTTACCGTTAAAACTTTTATTTTATCATTTGACTTTACCTTTGCTATAGCATTTCCAGCATAAATAGGTCTTTCAAAAGTATTTTCATCAATTACATTCGATACATCAGAAATTTGCTGAACATCAAGTTTCGTTGCAATCTTGGGAAGAAGATTTTTACCAAAAGTACTTGAAGGAGCTAGAATATGTGTGAAATCGTTATCATTTAAAAAATTTACAACACAGTTTGAAAGGTTTTCAGCAAGTTGTCTCTCAAAGTTTTCATGATCAAAAACATGAACATATTTGAGTAAATTAGACTTTTTTATTTCATCAACCACTTTGTCGATTTTGCAACCAATTACAATTGCTTCAATATTTTTATCTATATTTGAAGCTGCCGTTATTGTGTTTAATGTAACCGGTTTATTTTTTTGACTATCATGTTCTACTATAACCAAGCACTTCATATTACTTTAGCCTCATTCTTAAGTTTTGTTACTAGTTCATCTACATCCCCAACAACTACACCAGGTTTTCTTTCGGGTGGCTCATTAACTTCAATGATTGTTAGTCTTTTTGATAGATCAATTCCCAATGTCTCTGCTTTTATTTCTTCGATTTTTTTTTGCTTTGCCTTCATTATATTTGGTAGAGAAGCATATCTTGGTTCATTTAACCTTAAATCTGTTGTAATAACACATGGAATTTCTGATCTTATAGTTTCTAATCCTCCATCAACTTCTCTAGTAATATTAAAAGATTTTTCATCAACTTTTTCTATCTTTGAAGCAAAAGTTGCTTGAGGGCATTCCATAAGAGTAGAAAGTATTTGACCAGTCTGATTAAAGTCATCATCAATTGCTTGTTTTCCCATAATTACAAGTTCTGGATTCTCTTTATCACAAATAGATTTAATTACTTTTGCAACACAAAGTGGCTCCAAGCTTATATCTTCCGTTACAACCAAAATTCCTCTATCACCTCCCATCGCAAGTCCTGTTCTAATTGTTTCCTGACTCATGGCACTGCCAATAGAGAGAATCACAATCTCAGAAATTATACCTTTCTCTTTTAACCTTACTGCTTCCTCAACTGCAATTTCATCAAACGGATTCATTGACATTTTTACATTCTCAGTTTCCACACCAGACTTGTCTGTTTTAACTCTAATTTTTACGTTGTAATCAATGACTCTTTTAACACAAACCAAAGTTTTCATAATTTTTCCTGCACTATTCTTTATTGGGAATCCAGAGTATATCACCATCTTTTTTATTCTCAAACCTTGCTGCTACAAAAAGAAAGTCTGATAATCTATTCATGTATTTCACAACATTTGAACTCACAGTTTCATTTTTTTCCAAATCAATTATTGATCTTTCACACCTTCTTGCAATTGATCTAGACAAATGAAGAAATGCTGAGGATTTTGATCCACCAGGGATTATAAATGATTTTAACGAAGACAATTTAGAATTCAATTTGTCAATTTCTGCTTCTAGGAGCTCTATACTTTCAAATTTCACTAGAATTCCATCTGCTCTTTTTTTTGGCACACTTAAATCTGCACCAATGTCAAAAAGCTGATTTTGTATTTTTAACAACACAGATTCCAATGATTTACTACAATAAATTCTTGCTATCCCAAGAGCGCAATTCAACTCATCAATTTCACCATAGGCCTTTATTCTTATATTATTTTTTTTTACACGTTTTCCATCACCAAGACTTGTAAAACCTTTGTCACCACCTCTAGTATAAATTTTATCAAGCTTTACCAAATTATTTTCTTATAGGTTTTCTTTTAAATATAAAGCTAAAACAAGAAAAATTAAACTTAATAGCTGTATATACACTCTATACCTCATAAACTTATTAATTTTATTTTCAGGATCATCTCCAGCCCGAGAACTATAAATTAATCCAACTAATAAAGTTAAAAAAGTCAAAAGAAGCATTAAAATAATTATTGTATTTAAAAAAGAAATCATGTCACTTGGTCAGTAGGCCTTTAACAACTATTTGCGCCTGAATCTCAGCCGCACCCTCAAAAATGTTAAGTATTCTAGAATCGCATAACACTCTACTTACCGGATACTCTAGCGCATAGCCATTACCGCCATGAACCTGTAAAGCACTATCCGCATTACTCCAAGCAACTCTTGCCGCCAATAATTTAGCCATTCCAGCTTCAATGTCACATCTAATATCATTATCTTTTTTTCTTGCAGAAAAAAGAGTTAACTGTCTTGCTACCGTAGTTTCCATAGCCATCCAAGCAATTTTCATGAATATTCTTGGAAACTTGATAATAGGTTTGCCAAACTGGCTTCTATCTTTTGAATACTGCAATGCAAGATCTAAAGCATTTTGAGCAACCCCAACGGCTCTTGCGGCGGTCTGAATTCTTGCTGATTCAAATGTTTCCATCAACTGTTTAAAACCATTGCCTTCATTCTCACCAAGAAGGTTTTCTTTCGACACTTTAATTCCATCTATTGCAATTTCGTATTCCTTCATTCCTCTGTATCCAAGAACTTCAATTTCACTCCCAGACATACCATTCATGGGAAAAGGATTTTGATCATCTCCTCTAGGCTTTTCAACTAAAAACATACTTAAACCTTTATAACCTTTTTGAGATGTGTCAGTCCTAGCCAACACAGTCATCAAATCTGAACGCGCTCCATGGGTAATCCAGGTCTTATTTCCAGTAATTGTGTAAAAATTTTCATCTAGATTGGCTCTTGTTGATAAACTTCCAAGGTCAGAACCTGTATTTGGTTCGGTAAATACTGCAGTTGTAAGAATTGCACCAGATGCTATACCAGGCAAATATTTTTTCTTCTGTTTCTCAGTTCCGCCTAACCTTATTAATTCTCCAGCAATTTCAGCTCTAGTTCCAAGAGAACCGGCTGCAAGGAAACCTCTAGAAAGTTCCTCTGTAACAACACACATAGCAATCTTTCCCATTCCAAGCCCGCCATACTCCTCAGGAATTGCAATGCTAAAAACTCCGAGATCTGACATTTTTTGTAGAATGTTATCTGGAATCAATTCATCATTTAGATGCCATTCATTGGCTTTTGGGATAATTTCATCATTAGTAAATTTTCTAAATTGTTCCTGGATCATTTCAAGCGTTTCATCATTAAAACCAAAACTTGGGAACTGTCCTTTCTCTAAACTTAGGACAATTTCTTGCTTTACTTGGTTTGAAGAGCCAAATCTTATTATTTCAGAAATTTTTGCCGAGTCACAAAACGAAAAATCATTATCTGAAAGACCTATTGATTCTGAACGAATAACTTCAGTCTGGCTCATCATTATTCCATACCTAATCTGTTTAAGATATTCCGAAACTGCAAAAACCAGAATACAGCTATCAATATCTGTAGCTTTATTCTTATCATAAAGCATTTTGTACCAGTTGAATGTTTCCCTTAATCCAATTCTATAAGTTTCAAACCAGGCAAATCCATGACTAATAAATTGATTGCTTTCAAGTGAATTATTGTCAATTCTATCATTCTTAATTAATAAACTTGATAAAAAATCCTTAGCCTTTTTTGAACACAATCCTAGTGATTCAATAATTTTATCAAAAACTTCAAAACTATTATCGACTAATTTTTTTGATGAAAGGTTTTTTTCAGGCAAGTTAAGTGAACTGTCCATTTAGATATAATTTGGTTATTTTTTTTTAAGTTTCAATCTATTGATCATTTTAACTCATTAACAGTTTTCATTCCAGTTTTTTTAGCTTGAACTAAAACTGACATATTACCAGGTAGATGTTCATTTTTCATCATCTTTGTATGTGCTTTAGGAATTTCCTCCCAAGAAAAACATTCTGACATCAAAGGTTTTATTTGCCTATTAATCATCATATTATTTGCCTCATTAGCTTGAAAGAGGTTGGCAAAATGGCTTCCTTGTATCCTTTTTTGTCTCATCCAAACATACCTTGCATCCATAGTAAGATTATATCCCGATGTCCCTGCACAAATAACTACCATACCTCCACTTTTAACCAAATAACACGAAACAGGAAAAGTTGACTCACCAGGATGTTCAAACACTAAGTCTACATCTTTTTTGCCAGTTAGTTCCCAGATGTCTTTTCCTAGAACTCTACATTTTTTAATGTATTCAGCATACGAATTTTGATCTTTTACATCTGGCAACTTTCCAAAACAGTTATATTTTTTTCTATTCAGAACACCGATTGCCCCTAAATCCTTAACAAATTTCATTTTTTCATCATCTGACACTACACCAATTGCATTTGCTCCTACAGCTTTACATATTTGTATAGCCATACTGCCTATTCCTCCAGATGAACCCCAAACTAAAACGTTTTGACCTGGTCTTAAAGTGTTTGGAGGATGACCAAATAACATTCTGAAAGCTGTTGCTAAAGTTAAGGTATAGCAGCCACTCTCCTCCCAAGTTAGATGATTTGGTTTTTTTAGTAATTGCCTAGACTGTACAGTTGTAAATTGTGCAAAAGAACCATCTGCCGTCTCATATCCCCAAATCCTTTGAGATTTAGAAAGCATCGGCTCACCACCATTACACTCTTCATCATCCCCATCATCCATATTACAATGAATAATCACCTCATCACCAACTTTCCATCTCTTAACATTCTCTCCCACAGCCCATACAATTCCAGAGGCATCAGAACCTGCAATATGATAATCTTTTTTATGAACATCAAGAACGGAGACTGGAATACCTTGGGATGCCCAAACTCCATTATAATTAACACCAGCAGCCATAACTAATACAAGAGCTTCATCTTTTCCAGGCTTTTGCACTGGCATCTCCTCAACTTTCATAGCTTTCTCGGGGACATCCTGGCGATCACGTCTTATAACCCACGCATACATTTTTTCTGGAATAGTTCCAATCTCAGGTATTTCACCAATTTCGTAAATTTCTTTTGCAGTCATATAAAATATCCTAGATAATATTTCTGTGAAATTTATATCATTTATTTCAAAAAATACATAATTTTCTTGTTGAGAAGAAGAAAAAATATTATTTATCATTAACTATGAATGAATTAAAAGACAAACCTTGGCTCATAAGAACTTACGCTGGTCATTCTTCAGCTGAAGCATCAAATAAGCTATACAAAGAAAATTTAAAAAAAGGTCAAACTGGTCTTTCAGTAGCCTTCGATTTGCCAACTCAAACAGGCTATGATTCAGATCACTTGCTATCAAAAGGTGAAGTGGGGAAAGTTGGTGTACCAATAAGTCATATTGGAAATATGCAAACTTTGTTAAAAAATATCCCTCTAGATAAAATGAATACATCAATGACCATCAATGCTCCGGCTGCATGGTTACTATCCCTATATATTGCAACAGCTGAAAAGCAAGGTATTAAAAGAAACAATCTATCTGGAACAACTCAAAATGACATTATTAAAGAATATTTATCAAGAGGCACCTATATTTTTCCTCCTGAACCAAGTTTGAAACTTACTTCAGATATCATTCAGTACACCACTAAGGAAGTGCCCAAGTGGAATCCTATAAATGTTTGCTCATATCATCTTCAAGAAGCTGGAGCAACTCCTGAACAAGAATTGTCTTTTGCTTTAGCTACAGCTATTGGAGTAATTGAATATTTAAAGAAATCATCAAAAATCGAAAAGCAACTTTTCGAAAAAATTGTTGGAAGAATAAGTTTTTTTGTTAATTCAGGAATGAGATTAGTCACAGAAACATCTAAAATGATTGCATTTACCGAGTTATGGGATGAAATATGTAAAGTCAGGTTCAAAGTAACCAATAAAAAATATAGAAGATTTAGATATGGAATGCAGGTAAACTCACTAGGATTAACAGAATTACAACCAGAAAACAATGTATATAGAATACTAATTCAAATGCTTCCAGTTGTTATCTCAAAAAACTCCCGAGCTAGGGCAATTCAGTTGCCAGCCTGGAATGAAGCACTTGGCCTACCAAGACCCTGGGATCAACAGTGGAGTTTGAGGTTGCAACAAATAATGTCACTAGAAACAGATATTCTTGAATTTGAAGACATACTAAATGGTTCAAAAGTTATTACAAAGAAGGTGAATGAATTAAAAAGATCCACCTACATAGAACTTAGAAAAATAGATCAATTTGGAGGATTAACGCAAGCTATCGAAAATGGTTATATTAAAAGTAAGCTAGTTGAATCTCAGACTTTAAGACAAAAAAACATTGAATCATCGCTACAAAAAGTTATTGGGGTAAACTGTTTTATGGATGGAGAACCATCCCCACTTGTTTCAACTAATGACGGTGGTTTCATGAAAGTTGATGAAAAAGCTGAGTTGAAACAAATTAAAAACGTAAAGAGTTGGAAGGCTAAGAGAAATAAAAAAATCGTGCATAATCTTCTCAAGGAACTAAAACTGAAGGCTAAAGCAAATGAAAATATTATGGACATTTCTATAAAATGTGCTCATGGTGGAATTACTACAGGCGAGTGGTCAAATGTAATGAGGGAAGTTTTTGGAGAATATAGAGCTCCCACTGGGATAGTTTCATCTCACTCATCGTTAAAGAAAACTAAAAACTTGGCGATTAAGACTCTCCAAGAAAAAGTTAACCTTATAACCCAAAAGTTAAAAAGGAGACCAAAAATTTTGGTTGGAAAACCAGGGTTAGATGGTCATTCAAATGGAGCCGAACAAATTGCAGTAAGAGCAAGAGATATTGGATTAGAAGTTGTTTATGAAGGCATCAGATCAACACCCGAACAATTGGTATCTGCAGCGATTGAAGAAGGTGTGCATATCATTGGATTATCAATTCTATCTGGTTCTCATATTCATCTAGTAAAGAAAATAATTGACTTACTTAAAAAAAATGATTGTTCAAGAATACCTCTTATAATTGGTGGAATTATTCCACCGATTGATGAGAAAAAACTTATATCAATAGGTGTTAAAGCAGTTTTTACTCCAAAAGATTTTAAAATTGAAAAGATTATGGAACGAATTGTAAAAATTATAAGTAATTCTTATGAGTAAAAAAAAACTCTTGAATTAACTATTTGTTTGCTAAGAAAGCTTTTTAAGTTTGATTTAACTTCATATATTCCAATAAGATTTCAAAATATTGACCTTGGCTGGATTCATCGAACAAACTTGGAAAAGATAAATTTAAAAACAGAAAATAATGATTTCATAGCATATGAAAAAGTTCTCAAAGCATCAAGAAAAGAAGATTTAAAAAATTTTCAAGGTGAAAAATTATCTACAGAATATTGCCCTGTATTCAAATTTTGTTCGTTAAGCCCTAAAACAAAATTTAATCATAACTTAGATTTTGGTCTAAAATGTCTTTTTAATATAAACAGAGAATTTCTTCAATTTTTTGGATTTCCTGCATATGGAGTTCACTGCAATGTTTGGACAAATTTTGGAAACTCTATAATTATGCATCTAGCTATAAGATCAAAAAAAATAAAAAAATTTCCTAACCTCGTTGATAATTTAATTGCTGGTGGCCAACCGAGTGGAATATCTATAAAAAATAATTTATTTAAAGAGGCATATGAGGAAGCGGGTTTAAAAAAAAAAATTATCCGAAATGCTAAAATGAAAAATACAGTTAGTTATCACCACAATGAAAAAACAACATTTAACTCTTCAGTAATTTTTATTTATGATTTGAAGGTGGAGAAAAACATAGCCTTCAAAAACATTGATGGCGAGGTAGATTCATTTATTTCTGAAGAGATAAACTGTCTTTACTCTATCTTGGAAAAAGAAACCTTAAAACCTAATTGTATAATTCCTATTGCAGACTTTTTTTTAAGAAAACTTGGTGATTATTTTCCAAGAAACGGTATTTTAGAAATAAAAAAACTTTTAGGATATAGTGAGTAAAATAATTTCTGGGCCATTAATACCCCCCACAGACAATCAAAAAGTGAAACATATAGTAATATTCTTGCATGGATACGGTGCAAATGGTGCGGATTTAATAAATATTGGGAATGAATGGATAGAAGAACTCCCAAATACTTTATTTATTTCTCCAAATGCACCTTTTCGTTGCCCTATTGCAGAAAATTCATTTCAATGGTTTGAATTGACATCTATTTCCCCCGAAAATATTGGCCAAGGCCTTAAAATTAGTGGCCCTTATCTAAATGATTTTGTTGAAGATATAAAGCAAAAATACAAAATAGAAGAAAAAAAAATCTTTTTTGTAGGTTTTTCTCAAGGGACAATGATGGCGTTGAATCATCTTTGCAAAAGAAAATCTAGTTGTGCTGGATTGATAGGTTATTCGGGAATGTTATTTGAAAATAAAGGTTTTGATCAAGAAGTAAAATCAAAGTTTCCTATTTTCTTGTACCACGGCAGAAACGATGACCTTATAAGATATGATTATTCTATAGAAGCTTACAATAAATTACATTCAATGGGTTTTAACATCCAATATCGCATCCAAAATAACTTAGGTCATGGCATAGATGCTTTAGGATTATTGTTAGGTTTAGGTTTTATAAAAAAAACATTATCCATTTAAATCCACCACAAATTTCCAATATAATTTTTGTACGTTATAATAAGAATATGGTAAATTTAGCTCCTAATAGTTGTCCAGCTCTGGTTCTTAATGCGGATTATCAACCTTTAAGTTATTTCCCTTTGTCAACTTGGTCTTGGAAAAATGCTTTAAAAGCAGTTTTTTTGGAGAGAGTAAATGTTGTCTCGGAATATAACCAGGTGGTAAGATCGCCATCCATAGAATTTAAACTTCCTAGTGTTGTTTCGCTTAAGGATTACATTCCTCTTCCTGAAAAGGCAGCATTTACGAGATTTAATGTTTTTTTAAGAGATAAATTCATCTGTCAATATTGCCACAAAAACTTCAAAGTAGAGGAACTCACTTTCGATCATGTTTTACCAAGGTCGAGAGGAGGAAGAACACAGTGGAAAAATGTTGTTACAGCTTGTAGAATTTGCAACACTTTAAAAGGCAATAAAACTCTTTTAAAAAATGGTGCAAAGCTTAAAAAAGACCCTCACATACCTAGTAACTATGAACTAAAACAAATTGGGAGAATGTTTCCACCTAATTTTCTTCACCAAAGTTGGAGTGATTTCTTATATTGGGATTCTGAACTAGAACCTTAATCATATTTTTTTTGATATTCTTATTGCCACTTTAGTAAGATTCTTTGTAAATTTTTTGAATAATCTTAATTTCAAATCATCTTCAGAGTTGTTTACCTCTCCAAAATGCCTGTGATTTTCTTCATCATCACAAAACTTCTTAATAGTTTTTTTTAGCTCTAATTCATCGGGAAAATTTTTCAAAACTTTTAATTGTTTTTTGTAATGGTCTACAATCACATCCTCTACAGCTTCTGTACAAGCGTATACGTATTTTTCTCCTAAGAATGAGGTTATAACACCTAATAAAAATCCTCCACCATCCCATACTGGATACATACAAGTTGGCCTAGTTCTATTTTTTACAACTTTTTTTTCAAAAAATTCTAAATGCTCAAATTCTTCTTTGGCTATTTTTATTAAATCTTTTTTTAATTTTTTGTTTTTTGAAAATCTAATTTGTGCTGAATAAATTCTTTGAGCACCAAATTCTCCAGCATGATTTACCCTTAACATCTCATCTATAATTTTTTTTTTTTTGTCGGTCATGAATTTCAGAAAACTAAAAAAAATTAAAAATATTTACCAACATTGAAAAAATAGCATTTAGATTAGCAAACGATAGTCCAATTATAGAAAAAATAATCTCATTACATTTAGTAATTGGCACACCTTCCAAATAATTCTTGAGATTTTCTATGTTTTCAAACTCTTGATCAATGATATTGCAACCCGTATTAAAAGTTATTAGATTTCTTTCTATTCCACTATGAAATAATGAAATTCCTAAATTTAAAAAAAATAAAAGAAAGCAAGAATACAAAAAATATCTTTTTCTTTGAAATAGAAAAGACACAAAAACAGTTAGAATTATTAAGAAGTAGGGAAATCTTTGGTATTTGCATAACTGACAAGGAGGTAAATTTAAGTAAAACTCTGAAAAATAAACTATACAGAGAACTACAAAACTTAAAAATGCGGATAGTAGTAAGTAATCTTTTTCTGCAAGAAAATATAATTTCTTCACGTGAGTACAAACCTAAAAAATTTTTATGATTAACAAATTTTAATTACCTTATAAAGTGACATTGTTATAATATTTTATTATCAAAAGTTTATCGAGTATACAGTTAAAAGTGTAAAGATTAATGTTAAAAAAAATTAAAGAGAATATATTAAAACGAACATTTATTTACAAGATTTACAGATATTTTAAATATAAAAATTATCCCAATAGATCTTTTGCTGCATATGGTGAAGAAATTTTGCTAGCTAAAATATTTTCTAAGAAAACCAAAGGTTTTTATGTTGATGTTGGTGCACTCCATCCAGTTAATGGATCCGTAACTTACAGATTGTATGAAAAAGGCTGGAATGGTCTTAATTTGGATCTAACTTTTGAAAATATAAAGCTGTTAAAGTTTTTTAGAAAAAAAGACATCTCCATTCAAATGGCTGTTTCCTCCAGTTCCGGTCACATAAATTCTTACATTTTTGATGATGGATCAGGCTTAAACACTTTAGAAAAAAAATGGGCGGATAAGTGGAAAAAAATTATTAAAAAAAAATATAAAACTGTTAAATTACCAAAAACTACACTTAATAATTTAGTTAACAAGTACAACATTCCTAAAAATTTTGAGTTGCTTAATATTGATGTTGAAGGACATGAACTAGAAGTTTTAAAAGGAATAAACCTAAAAAAATATAGGCCAAGAATTATTACTGTAGAAATTCACGTCAAAAAAACATCAGAAATCTTCAAATCTCCTGTTTACAAAGTTTTAGAAAAGAATAAATACGATCTAATCTCTCATTACGGGATTACATCATTCTTCAAAGCATCTGAATTTATCTGCGATTTGTAATTTATTTAATTTTATTTCTTCGCTACTGTATTAGCTAAGTTTGAAAACCATTTTTTTCTGACAAAAAATATTTCTGAAAAAAACTTTATATACCTTGCATTTTCTGAATTTGTTTTGAAATAATTAATAATATTCATTATTGGTCTCCATGGTCTTAGTAAAAAAGAAAAAATATAGAAGAAGCTAAACATTGCAATCATAAAATAATATATTTTTTTAGACGACAAGTTTTCAGAATAGGAACGGGTTCTTTGAGAGTAAAAACTAACTATCTCGGAAACCTCTTCAAGATTTCCTTTTATATACCCTTTTGCTCTCAAATCATCATAATAGAGGGAACCTGGATACGGAGTAAATTGAGACACAGTGAGATCATCAACACCAATAACAGCAAGACTGAAAATCATTCTAAATGTTTCCATCATAGACTTATAATTATCTTCTGGAAATCCAATTACAATAAAACAACCAACTGTTATTTTTGATTTTGCCAAAAGTCTGGCTGCCTTTAAAAAATGTTTGTAGTTAAGTTGTTTTTTTATTATTTTTCTTATTTCTTCAGAACCAGATTCTGGAGCTAATGCAAGGTTTTTTAAACCTGACTTATCAAGAACCTCAACTAATTCATCATTAATTGCCTCGCATCTTGTGCCAGCAGGTAACTGATATGAAATATCTAATTTTCTATTGATCAGTTCTTTGCAGTAAGAAATTAATTTTTTATTATTAACTATGAAGGTTGAATCCATAAAGTGAAAAGAATTAACATTATATTTTTTCTTCATAAATTCCATCTCATCAACTAATCCTTTTGGATCTCGCATGATATATCTTTTAGTCCACATATCTAAGTTTGAACAAAAAGTACACTCATATGGACATCCCCGACTTCCTAATATAGGGATTCCTCTTCCAAAGTTAATTCCTGTTACCTGAGAATGACCTATATATTCGTTAATAGCCCAACTATCCCAATCAGGGTATGGAAAACTATCAATATCGTGAGTTCTTTTTCTTCTTGGAGTTTCTATTATTTCACCATTATTTTTTTTGTAAGCAATACCTTGAATATCTTTAACACTTTTTTTTTCTGACAATTTTTTTACTAACTCAAGAAATGTCTCTTCACCTTCACCTACTACTACATAATCAATAAAATCATAAAAAAGTGTTTCTTTTATTTGTGCTGATGGATGTTCACCACCAAGAACAATTGTACAATTTGGAAAATTAATTTTTAT
The DNA here is from genome assembly GCA_964473045.1 of uncultured Alphaproteobacteria bacterium. Lineage (GTDB taxonomy): Bacteria > Pseudomonadota > Alphaproteobacteria > Methylaequorales > Methylaequoraceae > CAYYMX01. Next base: position 35,873 of record CAYYMX010000003.1, read on the forward strand.
CTCTCTTGCAATATCTCTAGCTAGGAACCAAGCGTGTGAAAATAATGCTGTTAAACCAACAATTTTAACATTCTTAGGAATTTTTTGGATGATTTCTTTATTAGAAAGACCTTGAATCAATAAATCTGCATCAGGTTTCACTTTTCTTATTTTTGAAAGTGCTTCCCCACAAGCATCAATGCCAAAATAATCATATCCATTCTTTTTTAAGTAAGCGCCTATATAAGCCAAACCAATAGGTGGACTGGGACTTTGGATTTGAAGGCCAGAAGACAACTTTAAACCTTGGTGATTAATTAAGACTATTTCACCTTTTGAAAGTTTTTTCATAACTTAATAGCAAAATCAAACTTGTTTATATTAATTATTAATATATCCTATATAGGGTCATATTACATCAAATAAAGTTGTGAATATCAATGGAATTGAAAAGCAAAGATTCATTTTTGTCAGATAAAATTTATTTTTGGTTAAAAATACTTGTTTGTCTATCTCCTGCTTTTTTTTGCTTAATTGTTTTTCTCACAGACAATGTAAATTACGACAACTTATTTGAAGCTGAAAAATATACTAGTATAGCAAAATACTGGCTTGGTTTTAATGAGCAAGAAGTAATTCCACCTATAAGACTACCAATGTATCCTCTTTTTATAGCTTTTATTTTTAAAATTGCAGGCGTTGACAACTTAAATGCTCTTTTATTTTGTCAATCTATTCTGGGGATTTTAACATTTTATTTTTTAATTTCTATTTTAGAAAATTTAAGACTTTCTCGAAGCTATATAATTCTTTCTTCAATTTTATTTAATTTTGCTATAATTTTTAGATTTTCTGTTTTCCTTCCTAACTGCTTTTTTATTTTTTGTTTTACACTTTTTGTATTTTTTTTTACCAAGTTTTATTTAACTAAATATTTAAAATTTTTTTTTCTAATGTGTCTTACTTATTTTGTTCTTCTACTAACAAGACCAATTCTTCAATTTTCAATCTTAACAACAATACCCTTTTTAATTTATTTTTTAATAAAATTAGACAGAAAAAAAATAGTTAAATTTTGTCTAATATTTTTTTTACTTTTTTCATATATTGCTGGAGTAGGCACTCAAATACTTAGATATTATAATCACGATAAATCCATGGCTTATACAACTCAATCCGGAGAACATCTTTTTTGGATAGTTTCTTGTTTGTCAAAAAAATATGCTTGTGGCACCAAAGATATGGATGTTTATGAGACTTTAAAAAATAAATATTCTACTCAAATTCAAACATATGAAAACCCAAATCTAGATAGAAAAAATCAAATAAAACTTGAAATAGCTAAGGAGCATATTCTTAAAAAAATGAATAAAGAAGAACTAATTATTCCTATTATTATCTCCTACGCCAAGGTAATATTTCACTCGACCTTAATAGAAATATTTGGTGCCTTTAAGCTTAACTCAGATGAGATCTACAGTTCTGGTGAAAAAAGTATTACAAAAAAAATGTCATCCATATTTTCAAATGCTTTTCATAATCCACTAAATCTCATTTGGATTGTTTCTATATTTTTTGTGTTTGTTTTCAGAATAATTCAATTTTTTGGTTTTACATTTTGTTTTAGACATAGTGATTTGCAATTATATTTAATCATTCTGTCAAGTCTGGCAATCACAATTATTGCCATTAGTGTTGGAATTGGTAACCCAAGATATAGATCTGATTGCGAACCTATACTTATTATTTTAGGTGCGGTTGGTATTAGTGAATTAAAAAAAATTATTTCCAAAAAAAATTGAAACTTTTTAGTGAATGAAATTTTACTTTTGTCATTTTGTAATCAAAAAATAAAATATTCTTTTTTAATTTGGATTCTTCTATATAGTTATCTATTTCTATCTTGATAGATATGAATTTTGATCTTTCAAATAAAATTATATGGGTTTGTGGTCATGCTGGCTTAGCAGGCTCTTCTTTATTAAGAAGGTTAAGTAGCGAAAAATGTAAATTAATATATGAAACAAAATCAAAACTTAATCTTTTAAGTCAAAATGATGTTGACAAATTCGTCAAAAAAAAAAAACCGAATGTTATAATTAACGCTGCTGGAAAAGTTGGTGGGATAGTAGCAAACATGAAATACCCAGTTGAATTCATACAGGAAAATTTATTAATACAAATTAATATCATCAAGGCAGCCTATAGCAATAGTGTGGAAAAACTTTTATTTTTAGGTTCCAGTTGTATTTATCCTGCTAACTTTAAACAACCATTAAAAGAAGAATACTTTTTGAAAGGAGAGTTAGAAAAAACTAACGAATTTTATGCTTTAGCCAAAATTGCTGGAATAAAATTATGTGAGGCATACAGAAAGCAATATGGATGTGATTATATATCAGTTATGCCCACTAATTTGTATGGACCAAATGACAACTTTAATTCTGAAAGCAGTCATGTTCCAGCAGCCCTTCTTAACAGGTTTCATAATGCGAAAGTCCTAAAAGAAAAGGAAGTTACAATTTGGGGTAATGGCAAAGTATCAAGAGAATTTTTGCATGTAGATGATTTTGCTGATGCCTGTATTTTTCTTTTAAAGAGTTTTTCTGATAGTAAAATTGTAAATATTGGAACTGGAAAAGATATAACAATTAAAGAATTTGCTACATTAATAAAAAAAGTTGTTGGTTACGAGGGTAGAATAATTTTTGACAACTCTAAGCCTAGTGGTGTAAAAAAAAAATTACTGAATATTTCTAAAATTAAAAGATTAGGATGGAAACCAAAAATAGATCTTTTAACTGGACTAAAAAAATATTATGAGTGGTATTTGACCAATCATAAAAGATTGAGAATTTAGTTGTAACTTTAAAAATTTTTTATGCATGAGTAAAAATTCAAATACTGAAAAAATTATAAAATATTTTAATTCTGTTTCTGAGAATAGAAGCCGATGGCTAAAAAAGTCCAGATATTTTCATAAAGAAGATCTATTTATGTTCAAAGAACTTATTCCTAAAAACAGTAAAGTTCTGGAAATAGGTTGTGGGAATGGTCACTTGATTGGAAATTTAAGCGTAGATTTTAGTGTTGGGATAGATATTAGTGAAAAATTAATTCAAAAAGCCAGAGTCAATTACCCTAAAACTAATTTTCATAGTGGGTCTATTTCTGAAATCAAAAACATCTTAGATAAAAAAGTCCTCTTCGACTATATCATTGTTTGCGATACAATTGGATACTTGAACGATATACAGGATTCACTAAATAATCTTCATTCTTTTTGTAACACCAACACCAGATTGATAGTAGGTTACTTTTCACCTATGTGGTCTCCAATTCTATCAATGGCTCAATATTTAAGGTTAAAAATGCCCGATCTTAACCCACCTCTTTTTAGTACTGCTGATATCAAAAACTTTTTAAGAATATCAAACTTTAAAACATTAAGAGTAGAAAAAAAGATTATTTTACCTTATTCCTTTCTAGGACTTGGGAAAATAACTAACAGATTGATTGCAAATATCCCACTTTTCTCTAATTTGTGTCTTAGACAATATCTAGTAGCCAGATCTATAAATCAAAAAAATAAATTTTCACCAAAATCTGCCAGCATTATCATTCCTTGTAGAAATGAATATGGAAATATTAGAGAAATTATAAAAAGAATACCTAGATTTTCAAAAAATTTAGAGGTTATATTTGTTGAAGGTAATTCCAAAGATAAGACGTGGCAAGAAATACAATCAATTTTATTAGATAATAAATTGTGCAAGGGATTAACTGTAAAAGCTTTTAAACAGGATGGACATGGAAAAAAAAATGCTGTGATTAAAGGTTTTGACAATGCAACCAAAGAAGTCTTAATTATTCTTGATTGTGATATGACAGTGCCACCTGAAAGTTTATTAAAATTCTGGGAGAAGATTTCTAATGGTGATGCAGAATTTGTTAATGGCTCACGATTAATTTATCCAATGAAGCAAGATGCAATGCGTTTCCTCAACTATATTGCAAACAAAGTTTTTTCCCATTTGTTCAGTTGGATTTTAGGTCAAAAATACACAGACACCCTCTGTGGAACTAAAGTGATATCTAAATATAATTACTTTCGTCTCAAAAAAATTTCCAAAGATTTAAACCAGCTTGATCCTTTTGGAGATTTTTACCTTATTTTTGGCTCATCCAGACTTAGCCTTGAAATGGTTGAAATACCCATTAGGTATGAAGCAAGGTCCTACGGTGAAACACAAATCTCAAGATTTAAGGATGGCTTAAAGCTTCTTAAAATGATCATTATTGCCTTTGCAAAATTTAAGATTATTGCCTTTACTGACAAAAAACTTGACTAATTATTTTTTATTAAAATTATAAGAATTAAAAGAACTACTAATAAAACCGAAAAAATATTTATATATTTTTTAATTAATAGTTTTGCATTTTCACCAAATTTATAGAAAAAATATGAGATAAGAAAAAATCTTATTCCTCTAGAAATAAATGAAAAAATAATAAATGAAAATATTCCGATTTCCATTAAGCCTGAACTAATGCTTGTAATCTTATATGGAAATGGTGAAAAACCTCCTATGACAACTAATAGAGAACCATACTCATTAAAATCTTCTTTAAAATTTTCTATTTCGTCAATTAATGTTGGTAAATTTTCCTGGACGAAGAAACTTAAATAATCCCATAAAAAAAAGCCAATATAATATGCGGTAATACCTCCAAGCACAGAGTAAATAGTTGTAATTAATGCAATTTCAATATATTTGACTCTGTTTGCTAAAATATAGGGGACTAAAAAGATATCCGTCGGAATAGGAAAAAAAATTGATTCTATAAATGAAACAAAATATAAAAGGTTTTTGGAGTTTTTACTTTCACATTTTTTCAGAATTTTTGAAAATAAACGTTCTAATGAAATTTGCACAATAACTTTATATCATAATTAAATTAATTATTTTAAACATTACATCTATTTAAAATAAAAGTTAAGGTTGAGACTTATTGTGATTAAAAATTTATTCAAAAAGATTAGAATTAAACTAAATTACTACCCTTCTATAATAAAATTTAGAGGAATTAAATTCTCAAATGTAAACAAATCAACACTATTAAAGGAAATTTATCTAACAGATTTTTATGAATATGAAATAGTAAAGTTTTTTGATTATTTTAATTATACAAACTTTATAGATGTTGGTTCTAATATTGGATTTTTCTCATTATTTGTTAAAAAATATAAAAATTGGAACGTCGAATCTTTTGAACCATATTTTAGGTCATTTGAGTTTGCTCAAAAATTAATGAAACTAAATAATCTTAATTACAAACTAAATAACGAGGCCATATCTTGCTCCAATGGAACCTCAAAGATTTATGTTCCTAATTCTAAAAAACGCTCACCCTTTAGTGGCTGTGCTTCTTTGATAAAACCTGATCAAGTTATGAGGAAGCTATATGGACGACAAACATGTGATGTCCTAAATGTTAAAACTAAGTCATTTAATGAATTAATTCATAAAAACCATAATAAAAACACACTAATAAAAATGGATATTGAAGGAGTTGAGTTTGATACTTTATCATCTGTAAAAAATCTTAGGAAGATTAAGGAGGTTGATTTAATTCTCGAAATCAGCCTTCATGACAACAAACGATATAAACTCTTTAATTTATTAAAAAGTTCTGGGTTTAGAAGTTATCTAATGACCAATATTGGACTTATTCTTGAAGATAGACCTCTCACTCTTCCAAAGTATGACGTATTACTCGACTCTAAGAAACACGCACATAGAACTGTATGGAGAAATCACTTCTTCACAAAAAAAAGTCACAAAATGATAGTGGAAAAAAATTTTGAAATATTTGGTCATAATATATAACAACTCACCATCATCGAAACTTTAGAACAAAATAACTAATAAACATCTAGTAATCTTCTGTAAAGATTATCATTATCAAATTTTTTGAACAAATTAACATTTCAAATTTTCCTATGAGTTATTTTTTATCTTTGCTTACAATTAAGTTTTATATATATAATGAAGCCTTTAAAAAGTAAGCCCCTATGGCGGAATTGGTAGACGCCACGGATTCAAAATCCGTTGAACTTCGAGGCATGTCCGTTCGAATCGGGCTAGGGGTACCATTATTTAATAAATTACTGTCGATTAGAATCATTTATCAGCCAAAAAAAGTTGAAGAAATTTTTAAAAATTAAATTTAATTTTCAGGTATTAAAAAATTTCCAATCGAGGAATAGC
>CAYYMX010000004.1:0-39421 GCA_964473045.1 uncultured Alphaproteobacteria bacterium
GCATAAAAAAATTATTTTTCTCTGTCATTGGTGTTCTAATAAATCCAGGATGAACAACTTGAACCTTGATATTTGATTTAGATAATTCAATGTATGTACTTTCTGCTAGGAATGTAAGGGCGGACTTAGTAACTCCATAAATACCGGCATTTGGCAACCCTCTAAATCCAGCAGGTGAGGAAACAAACACAATGTGACCAGTACTATTTTTTTTCATTATAGGAACAATATTGCTTAAGCAGTTTATTTGTCCTGTCAAATTTATGTCTATCACACTCTTGATTTTTTTCAGATCACTAAAATCTAGATTTCCTGGATTATATGCAGCAGCATTAAGTACTACCAAATCAATTTTCTTAAACCTTTTAACTATTGTTTGAACTATTTTTTTACACTGTTTTTCTGAACTAATATCTAATTGAAGTGCTGTAATATTTTTTGTATTCAAACTTTTAGTTTGATTTATTTTTTTTAACCTTCGTCCACTAATTATTACATGCCATTGATTGTTAACTAAAATTCTAGTTAATCCTTTTCCTATCCCAGTTCCTCCTCCAGTGATCCAGGCAATTTTTCTATTTTGCGTCTTCATGAAATTTATCTAAAAAATATTCAATTTTACTATTATCTTTTATAAAGATCATTTTTACCCAATTTTTATTCTCATCGTACCAAATATCGATTTTCACATCCTCACCAGTAAGTTCTTGTCCGGAAAGTTTAAAGTGGGTGGAAGGTAAATAACCATTATAAATTCTTTCTTCTCCAATTTTCTCAATCTTAAAATCAATAAAACTACAATCTTGGGTATTTAAAACTCTTTTATTTAATGGTTGGCTAGAAACCAATTTGTGATTCCAATAGCTAGTTGGTATTGTTTTTAAGGGCAATTGATCTTTTCCAGCAGACCCTTCGGAGAAAAGTTTCTTATGTTTTTTTGTCAGATTACAAAACATTGATTCACCATTCTTATCTGTTTTTGTGTGCAAATTATTGAGCAAATCATTCTCCCAAAATTCTTTATTAATATGAAAATAATCATAAACAACAAACCCTAGAAAGGTCACTTCAAACTTTATTTCAATTATAGCCTGAATAGTATTTTTCTTTTCTTTAAAATTGATTTTGTGATAACCAATCTTGTCACCATTTCTATAGACTTGGAAAAAAATTTCAGTTGGAAGAGTGTTTCCAGTACTAGAATAAAAAAAAAATAGAATGAAAAGACCAAAAAAAAAAATTTTCACAAAAAAAAGGTTGGTTAAATATTTAATTTAACCAACCTAAAAAAAATTATCTTCTTTGACCGAAAAGTTGAAGAAGCATTATGAATAGATTTATAAAGTCCAGATAAAGAGTTAAAGCCCCCATAATTGCTTTTTTACCTTCATTGCCTGTACCATCATAATACATTGCTTTTATTCTTTGGGTGTCATAAGCGGTTAATCCTGCAAAAACTAAAACACCAATAACAGAAATTGCGAATTGAAGAGCAGTACTAGCAAGAAAAATATTAACTATCGAAGCTAAAATAATGCCAATAAGACCTATAAACAAAAAAGAGCCCCATCCAGTGAGATCTTTTTTTGTTGTATATCCATAAAGGCTTAAAGCACCAAATGCTCCAGCAGTAATAAAGAAAACTCTAGCAATTGACTCACCTGTATATTGAATGAAAATTGATGAAAGCGACAAGCCCATTACACCAGCAAATGTCCAAAACAAAATCTGGACGGTACTCTCCTTCATTTTTGCAATACCTATATTTAGAGCAATTATAAAACCTAAGGGTGCTAACATTATTACAAAAGCAAGAGGTGAACCGTATATAGCAACCCCAAATGAAGTTAAAGAGTTTGTGTTAAAGTCAAAAGCAAATGTTGAGGTCATGTGCGCAATAACACCCGTTAGCGCCAATCCAACTGCCATAAAAGAATAGATTTTATTCATATAGGCTTTAAGGCCAATATCTATATCACTTACAGCTTCTTTTGATCTAATATTTCTTTCATAGTCATAAGCCATTTTTATAACTCCCTTGTTTTAAAGTTTACTTATAATACTATAAATTATAATTATTTAATAGATAAAATATGTTACATTTTTTTTAAATCAAGGAAAATATTTTAATCATGGAATACAAAAGATTGGGCAATACCGAAATTGAGGTCAGTTTAATGTGTCTTGGCACAATGACTTGGGGTGAACAAAATAATCAGGAAGATGGTTTTGCTCAAATGGATTATGCTTTTGAAAAAGGAATAAACTTTTTTGATACAGCAGAACTTTATCCAGTTCCTCCTAGAAAAGAAACTTGGGGATCAACAGAGACCATCATTGGGAATTGGTTGAAGGAAAAAAAATGTAGAAATAGAATAGTTCTTGCTACCAAGATTACTGGAAGGTCTGGAATGAAATGGTTTAGAAATAAAGAAACAAGACTTGACAAAGATCAGATTTCTCAGGCTCTTGAAGGAAGTTTAAAAAGATTGAAAACTAATTATATAGATCTGTACCAGCTGCATTGGCCAGATAGAAAAGCTAATTTTTTTGGAAAGCTTGGTTATGATCATGAAGAAGAAGAAGATTTTATAGAAATTAGAAGCCAATTAGAAATACTCTCAGAACATGTAAATGCTGGTAAGATTAGATATATAGGATTGTCTAATGAGACTCCGTGGGGACTAATGAAATTTGTTTCAATTGCTGAACAACATAATCTTCCTAGAGTTGTTTCAGTTCAAAACCCATATTCCTTGCTTAATAGAAGCTATGAAGTAGGTATGGCGGAGATTTCTGCAAGAGAAAAATGTGGTCTACTAGCTTACTCACCCCTAGCCTTTGGGATGCTTACTGGAAAGTATGATAATGCTGCAAAACCAGATGGTGCAAGACTCACTTTATTTGGTGATATGTTTACAAGATATACGAAGGCAAATGGTATAAAATATTCTGAAAGATTTAATCAACTAGCCAAAAAAAATAAACTTTCGCCTGCTCAAATGTCTCTAGCATTTGTTAATTCTAGAAATTTTTTAACTAGTAATATCATTGGTGCTACTTCTGTGGATCAATTAAAAGAAAATATAGATTCTTATAATATCAAACTGTCAACAGAAATTCTCGAAGAAATTGAGAAGATTCATAATGAGAATCCATATCCATGTCCCTAATCTGGATGTTTGTTCTCCACAAGAAATGTGGTTAATATCACAATTGAAACTCCTAAAAGTGTAAAAAAACTAATATTTTCGTTCAGAAAAAAAAATCCTAGTATGGTTGAAAATATAATTCTTGAATAACTCATTAAAACTACTTTACCTGTTTCAAAATTTTTATACGATTCAGTATTAAAATATTGACCAATAAGGGCTGTTAGAGTCAAAAGAATTAAAAATAAAAGGTTGTAGTTTATTTTAAAAATGATTTTGTCATTAAAGATTAGAAAAAAAATAATTGTTGAAATGAAAGAGTGATAAAGGAGAATCAATAAAGTTTTATCTTTCTTACTAAGAAAAGAAATAGAAAGTATTCCTCCAGAAACACAAAATGCTGAAAATATTCCCATGTAGAAGCCTATTTTACTGTTTATTTCGCCAGGGTTACTGATAAGAAAAACTCCTAGGAATCCAAAAAATAGTAATGAAAAATTAGAAATTTTTATCTTTTCTTTAAAAAAAACTATAGTTAGTATGCTGGTAAAAAAAACTTTCGTAAAACCAATAGTACTAGCTTGGGCCAATGAAATATAACTTAGCGATTTATACCCAAAATACATTGCTAAGACTCCAAAAATAGACCTTAGTAAATGGATACTGATATTTTTTGAATGAAGAACACCAAAATTAAATTTTTTCTTCGATATTAGGATTAAAGAAAAAATAATTAAGCAACCAATAAAGGATCTAAAAAAGACTATAGTCTCAGTATTAATTTGTGATGAGATTATTTTTATTTGCAAGCCAAGCAAAGCAAAGAAAAAACAACTAATTATCTGGAAATATCCCTTTATTCTTTTCATTCATTGATATTTTTTTTGCCATCATTGTGTTGCATAGTATAAGTCCAGAGCCACAAATCATTGTTATAGTATCAATCTTTTCATCCAAAAAAACAAATCCTAAAAATGTAGCAAATATTAATTTTGTAAAATCAAAAGGCATAATGTTTGTAAGTTTGGATAAGCTTATAGATTTGGTCCAAAGATAATTACCTAGAGAAGCTATTACGGCAATAGTAAAAAGCATAAGATATAAATCAAAAGAGTTTGGCGTTGTCCAGACAAACAATGAAGGAATTAAAGTCATGGGTGTCATGATTAAGACCATACTTAGCATAAGTGTGAATACGGATTCTGATTCCGATAATTTTTTTACGAGCAAACCAGCAATTGCATGAGTAATAGCCGCAAGTATGGCTATAATGCTTCCAAGCTGAATATCAGCATCAGGTCTAATAATTATTAAAGTTAGAGAAAAGCCCAAAAACATTAACTGTGTCATTGGGACGCTTGTTTTTTCGCCCAAAAAAATTGTACTTCCAAAATAAATAAAAAGAGGTGTGCTAAAACTAATAGCCATTGCTTGTGAGATTGGAATAAGACTGTATGACCAAAATAGAAGTATCATTGTAATTCCACCAAAAAAACTTCTAAGAAGAAGGAGTTTTAAATTTTTTTTTATAGGAATTTTAAATTTATTTATAAATATCCATGGTGTGAGTATAAAAATGCTCAGAAAATTTCTAAAAAAAGCTTGTTCAATTGGATGAATAAACGCCGAAAGAAACTTTATTGAAACTGCTAGTATCGAAAAAAACAAACCTGATAATATAATTAAAAAAATTGGATACATTTTATAATTTGAACTTTAGGTTCTTGCAATTTATTCTTAATTATGTCAATAAAAACAAATGTATTATAGATTTTTTTTTCTTCCAGTTTTTTTAATTTTTGTTTTTACCGTTCTATTTTTTTGTTTTAACCTTGCAATTTCCAAAGAACTAGCCAAATTTAATGATTGGTCAGCTTATTCTGAAGGTGAGGAAAAAAACATGGCCTGTATGGCTGTTTCTAAGCCAAAAAAAGCTGAAGGGGACTACAAAAAAAGGGGGGATATATTTGCAATTTTGACCCACCTACCTGGTCAAGATAAATGGAATGAATTCAGCATAGTTGCGGGATACAACTATAAGGCAGATAGTAATCCAGATATTTTAATTGGTGATCTAAAATTTCAATTGTTTACTTCGGGTTCAAGAGCGTGGAGTTTTAGTCCAAGTGATGATGAAAAGATTATTAAGGCTTTAAAATCTTCTATGAAAATGACAGTTATTGGTACTTCATCTAGAGGCACAATAACCAAGGATACATACTCTCTTCTTGGTTTTAGTAAATCATATCAAAAGATTAATGAGGCCTGCAAAAAATAGCAAGCTTAGTTGTAATGAATGAGTAAAAAAAGAAAAAAGATAGTTTTAGCCTTCTCTGGAGGATTGGATACTTCAATAATTTTAAAGTGGCTACAACAAGAGCATAATGCTGAAGTTGTAACTTTCACAGCAGATATTGGGCAAGGAGTTGAGATTAAGGAAGCTAAAAAAAAGGCTCACTTACTTGGTGTAAAACAAATTTTTGTTGAGGATTTGTGCGAAGATTTTGCAAAAAACTATGTTTTTCCAATGTTTAGAGCTAATGCAGTGTATGAGGGTTTTTATTTGTTGGGAACTTCTATAGCAAGGCCACTGATTGCTAAAAGACAAATAGAAATAGCACATGCTACTGGAGCTCATTATGTTTCCCACGGAGCAACTGGAAAAGGTAATGATCAAATAAGATTTGAATTGGGTTATTATGCCAATGATCCAACAATTAAAATAATAGCTCCTTGGAGAGAGTGGAATTTAAAATCAAGAAAAGATTTAATAAATTTTGCAGAAAAAAACCAAATTCCAATTCCAAAGGACAAATATAATGAGGCTCCGTACTCAATTGATTCTAATTTATTACATACCTCTTATGAGGGAAAGATTCTTGAAGACCCATGGGAACCCCCAGATGAATCAATGTTTACGAGAACAGTTTCTTGTGAAAAAGCACCAAATAAATCTGAAGAAATTATTTTAGGGTTTCTTAATGGGGATCCTGTTTCTATAAATAGTAAAAAGTTTTCCTCATCTAAGTTGATCCAAGAATTAAATAAGATTGGAGGTAGGAATGGTATTGGTAGGCTTGACATTGTAGAAAATAGATTTATAGGTATGAAATCAAGAGGAGTATATGAAACACCTGGAGGAGAGATTATACTTAAGGCAAGAAGAGCAATCGAAAGTTTAACCTTGGATAAAGGTGCTTGCCATCTTAAAGATGAAATTATGCCAAGGTATGCGGAACTAGTTTATAACGGTTTCTGGTTTTCTCCAGAAAGAATAATGCTTCAGTCGTTAATTGATAAAAGTCAGGAAAATGTTACGGGTGAAGTTAGGTTAAAATTGTTTAAAGGTAATATAACAGTGTTGGGAAGAAGGTCAAAAAAAAGCCTTTACTCAAACAAAATGGTTACGTTCGAAGAGGATAAAGTTTACAATCAAAAAGATGCAGAAGGTTTTATAAAACTTAATGCTTTAAGATTAAAGCTATTGAAGCAAAGAGGCTAAATCTACTGGCTTTATCCCATACTGAGTATAAGAAGTGAAAAGTGTGTTTAAGAGTAAACAAGCAATTGTCATTGGTCCTACTCCACCAGGAACAGGCGTTATCTTAGAAACTTTTGTTATAACCTCTTGATAATCTACATCACCCACAAGAATCCTTTCTCCATTTCTTTCTATCCTGTTAATTCCAACATCAATAATAACAGCACCATTTTTAACCCAATCTTTTTTTACCATTTCAGGAATACCAACTGCAGCAATTAAAATATCAGCTTCTTTTGCTACTTCAGAAATATTCTTTGTTTTTGAGTGTGTAATTGTAACGGTAGCATTCATTGCCAAAAGCAAGGCTGCCAAAGGTTTTCCAACAATATTTGATCTGCCAATAATAACTGCATTTTTTCCGGACAAATCCTTTACAACTTTTTTTAGTAATATGCTACAGCCTAATGGTGTACATGGAACTAGTGTGTTTAACCCTGACCAAAGCTTACCTACATTTTGTGCATGAAAACCATCAACATCCTTAATAGGTAAGATTGTGTCTAAAATTTTGTCAGAACTAATATGTTTAGGTAGAGGTAGTTGAACTAAAATTCCTTGGATATTTTTGTCATTATTAAGTTTTTCAACAAGGTTTAATAATTCTTTTTCAGAAATATTTTCTTCAAGTCTATGTTCGATCGATTTAAATCCGACTTCTTTTGTTTGTTTAATCTTATTTTTTACATAAACTTTGCTGGCTGGGTTCTCGCCAACTAAAACAACTGCTAGACCAGGAACTTTCCCAGATTTCTTAATAAGGTCTTTTGCAACCTCCTTAATTTTGGTTCTTATTTCCGAAGCAACAAGTTTTCCATCAATAATTTTATTTTCAACCATTAGAAAAATCCATATTTTGTCATTACGTATTGAGATGCTTCGATTATTATAATTAAAAAAATAGGAGAAATATCAATTGTCCCAAAGTTGGGAACAAACTTTCTTATAAGATTTAACATTGGTTCTACAAGTTTAAAAAGAAAATCCATAAGTATCCCAATTAGTTTATTATTGTCATTGATTATGTTGAATGAAATTAGCATACTTAACAAAACATAAAGTATAACACTATACTTATAAACTTGTAAAATTTGAAAGATCAGATATCCAATAAAATCAATAGCAAACATTATAGCATTAATAAAAAAAAGTTTTCATATGAAAAATAATCCTGATCATATAGATTTTAATTTTAGTAGGTCAATAGATTTTCAAAAAAATTTTTTTTTAAAAGAATTTGATAATCTTTTGAAATTAATAATAAAAGAAGATTTAGGTCTTTTCTCAAAGCATTTAAGAGTTTTGTTAATTGAACTTTATTTTTGCTGGTGTGAATCTGAAAACCAATTTTTGAAGGTTTCAATGTCAAAAAGAGGTTACAAGGCAAATTCTAGGTACAATCCTAACCAGATTTCTTCCTTGATTATTAAAGTAATCAAACATTTGAAGTCTCAGGGTTTGATAGAATATTTCCAAGGATTTTACGATTCAAAGAGAAAAATAAGTAGATTAACACGTATTCGAGCTTCGAAATTTCTGCAAGATGAATTCAAAAAAATTAAGATCAACACGCTGCATGAAATTTATCACAAAGACAGGGAAAATATATTCTTAATTGGAAAAGATAAAGTTTTATTAGAATATTCAGATAGTGTTGAAACCCATGAGATTAGAAATTCTTTAAAAAGCTATAATAATTTAGTCCTTAAAACCTTGTTTGATATTGTATGTATTGAGCAAAATTTTGTAGTAAGAGGAGATAATAGAAAAATTATAATTTCTGAAATATGTAAAAATAATGACATACATTTTTTAATGAGCCTTGAAAACCTTTGGAAGTTTTCGGGTAGTTGGTGGAATAAATTAGATTTTTCTTCAATTAACAAATATATAAAATACATGTTAATTAATGATTCCGATACTAGTTATGTTGAACTATCAGAGATACTTAATTTGTTTTTAACAAAAGAATTTAATATTATAATTTCTGAAAGAGCCTTTGATTCTCAAAATTTTTTTAAAAATAATGACCAAAAAAATTACTTTAAGATTAAGGCGATTTCGTCAAGAAACTTTGAAAGTTTTTTTAGGGCTTTTTCTAACGATAGAAAAAAGATTGGTTTTGACGAAAAGTTTTCAAAATTAGATTTAGAAAAAGTGGTGAATAAAATGTTTGAACAAGATCCTGTCTTGTCCAGTCTTTTTTTTAAAGGTAAACTTGCAGATTGGTCTAGTTTCATTTCAAAAGTCTTTTACAATCTGATAAAGAATCTAGTTTCTGCTAGAATTCCTGTCTTTCTTGTGGGAGATAGAATTTTATTTCCTACAGTTATGGAAAAGATTGTTTTAGATAAAATTTTAGAAGTGCTCGAAAAAAAATTTGATTTTGTAAAGATAAAACTTAAAGTTAATCAATGTTTTAAAAAAAATATAAAAAAAGAAAAATTTTTCTTTTCCAGATTCTCCAAAAATAATTTAAAATATTCAAGTAGATATGAGATGAATTTAAAAAAACATAAAATACGAGAAAACGTGTGAAGACATCATCAAAAATTGGTTTAGAACAGCTAAAATTTACCAGGGGGAAAAAAATTTATTCAAAAGGTGATGATGCACATTTTGCATATTATGTTCATTCTGGAAAGGTTAATATTTTTAGTCCTGGGGGACTACTACTTGGAAAAATCGGTGAAGGAGAAATTTTTGGAGAAAGAGGTCCATCTTTAGATGAGTCAAGATCTGTGACAGCCGAAGCTTCAACTAATTGTATTCTTTACCCAATAAATGAAAAGACTTTAAAAGAAAAAATCAAGTCAGCAGATCCTGTTGTTAGGGCTATTCTAAGAAGTCTATTAATTCGTCTAAATGATATTAATTCAAAAAGTGAAGAATTTTGGAGAAGTTTAAATGTAATGACTTCTCTGTCTGATGATGAAGACTAGAGAAAATTTTCTCCCTATCTATGTAAGTTATTATCCAAACCATATTTATTGATAGAAATATGAAACCCTAAAAAGCAATCAAATTTTTAATGGCATTACAATTTCAAAAAATACAAGGCAAGGGATGGAAGAGTTTAACTACTAAATTATGTAAAAAGGATGATTTGGATTTATTGGAATTAGTAGACTATAATCCAAGAAAGTATCCATTTTTATTGGAAAGTTCTTCAAGGGGCAATAAAAGGAATAGATTTTCAATATTATTTTACAAGCCTAAATTTTTAATCAAAAAAGAGAAAGAAAATAATGTAAATTTTTTAAACGAATTTGATAGGCTTTGGAAAAGTGAAAATTTAAATCAAGAGAAAACGATTATTAACAAAAAAACAATACCTTTTACAGGAGGTTGGTTTGTTTATTTGGGATATGAAATGGCAAGTGAAGTTGAGCCAAAACTAAAAATTCCAAAGTCCCCATTTGCATTTCCAACAGCTTTTGCCGCGAGAGTTAAATCTGCTATTATATTTGACCATATCGATAGAGAGTTTTTTATAATTTCTGAGGACAGTGAAGGATGGAAAGAAGATTTTAAAGAGATAGAAGATCATTTAAATTTTAAAAAAAAAAAAAATAAAAAAAAAAAAACTTCAGGTTCGGTGGAAATTTTGACACGAGGAAGTATTAAAGAGCATCAAGAGCAAGTGAGGGCATGCATTGAATATATCTATCAAGGGGAAATCTTCCAGGCAAACTTGTCAAGACTGTGGAGCTTTAAAATAAAAAACAATCTTTCCGAGATAGAGATTTATAAACAATTAAGGAAAAAAAATCCATCACCATTTTCAGGATTAGTGATTTACGAAGATAGTAGTATAATTAGTTCTTCTCCTGAAAGACTGGTCTCAGTTGAAGGCAATTTATTGCAAACACGGCCTATTGCTGGAACAAGACCAAGAGGGTTTTCTGGATTAACGGACATTGAACTTTCTAAAGAATTGATAAATTCTTCAAAGGAAAAGGCAGAGCACTTAATGTTGGTAGATTTAGAAAGAAATGATATTTCTAGAGTGTGTAAACCTGGGACTGTAAGTGTTGACGAAATGATGATTATAGAGTCCTATGCCCATGTTCATCATATAGTTTCTAATATTTGTGGAAAAAAACTTAAAAACATAACGCCAGGGAAAATAATTTCAGCAGTTTTCCCTGGTGGTACAATAACTGGATGTCCAAAAGTAAGGTGCATGGAAATTTTAGGAGAATTAGAAAGAGTAGGAAGAGGCCCATATACTGGGTCATTTGGGTATATCACACATTCTGGAAATATGGATCTAAATATTCTTATTAGATCTATTTTGAAAGAAAATAACAAACTTTTTGTTAGAGCTGGTGGAGGAATAGTAGCTGATTCAATTCCTGAAAACGAAACACTAGAAACTGAGGCTAAAGCAAATGGAATGTTGAGGGCTATTGGATCGTTCAAAAAATGACCAAGTTTTTTTCTCTTATTAATGGAAAATTTAAAGATTCAATTTCTGTACTGGATAGAGGGCTTGCATACGGAGATGGCTTTTTTGAAACTATGTTGTGGAAAAGAAAACATCCAGGTGCTACTTTTGATTCAGCTGGAGTGGAGTTTTGGCAAAGGCATGTAAAAAGAATTAAAAAAGGCTGTCATCTTTTACAAATTAAATTCCCAAATCCATCTACATTAATAAAATATAAACAAAAAATACTTTCTCGAGCATGTAATAGTGGATTAAAGGACGGAATACTTAAAATTTTGATCACGAGAGGACAAGGTGGAAGAGGCTACAAGTTTGAAAAAAACATAACACCCACAGTAATTTTTCTTGTTTTTCCCAAAAGAAAAACAGATCAGAATTTTTTTGATAAGGGAGTAAAAGTGAGATTTTGCAAATCGTCCTTGTCAACGAACAATGATTTTGCCGGATTGAAGCATCTAAATAGACTTGATTCTGTTCTAGCTAGATCAGAATGGGTAGATGATTATTTTGAGGGAATTTTGTTAGATCAACACGAAAATTTAATTGAAGGCACTATGACAAATATTTTTTTTATAAAGAAAAATAAACTTTATACTCCTCCAATAATTGATTCTGGTATCGAAGGAATTATGCGAGGTGTGGTGATGGAAACCTATAAAAATTTTTTTAAAAAAATTAAGTTAATAAAAATTCATAAGAAAGACTTAGAAAATTTTGATGAGATGTTTTTGACAAACTCAGTTTTAAAAATACTACCAGTTAGACAAATGGGGAGAAAGAAATTTAAGATATCTGAGAATACAAAAAATTTTATGAATTTTTTAAGAACAAAAAAGAATTTGGAATTTATCTAGACTTGAGCTCGTCGATTGTTTTTTTTAGCCAGTTTTCATCTATTTTCATTAAATTTTTTATTTCAAGAATTTCTAATTTGGCTCTATCTATTTGATCTAAGGTAATTAGAGTTTCTATAAGTGTTTGTCTAGCTTCCAAATTTTCAGGATTAATTGTCTTTATTTTTTCTAGAAAATTTATAGCGCTAAGAAATTGATTATTGTTTTTTTTGAGAATTGCATATTCAAAAATTATTTCTTCATTCTTAGGAAAAAAATGCATACCTTTTTTATAATATAAATCCGCTTTTTGAATATGTCCTGTAAGTAAACATGTTCTAGCTAGAATTAACCATCCCTTCAAATCATGAGGTTTTTTTTTAAGTTTTTTTTCTAAAAAAAGAACTACTTTTTGAGGGTCTAGATTTTCCATATTTGATATCTGAGTATCTAAATCTTCTGTAAAAGTTAGTGAACTTTTATTTCCAGTAATTTCATAAATAATTAATGATGAAGTAAGCAGAAAAAAAATAGAAAGAGAAAATTTTTTTTTCTTTTTTCTGGGATTAAACAGATAAATTGAAACAAAAAGAACAAAAATTATCAAAATTCCATAAAAAAAAAACATTTACTACGTTTTCCTAAAAAAAATTCTAAAAATTATAATTCCAAAAATAACAGGTAATATCCATAATGGTAATGTATCAACTCTGAGAGGTGGAGAAAACAAAACAAAATCTCCATATCGTGAATGAATGTAGGAAATTATTTCCTTTTCAGATAGACCTTGAGTTAATTTTTTTCTTACAAGAAGTCTAAGATCTTTGGCAATATCTGCGTTGGAATTCTCAATATCTTCATTTTGACATACCATGCATCTTAATTTTTTTCCTATTTCTCTAGCTTTTTTCTCTAATTTTTGATTGTTCAACATTTCGTCTGGTTCAGTTGAATAAATATTCGGTGCAATTAAAAAAAAGACAGTAAAAAAGAATAACAAATATTTTTTCATTCTAAATCCTCTATAATCTTTTTTATTTTGTATAAATCTTTCTCTTGAATTGGTCCTATATGTTTATGTCTAATTGTTGCATTTTTGTCTATGATAAAAGTTTCAGGCAATCCGTAGACGCCCCACTCAATACTTGTCAACCCGCTATTATCTAGACCAAGCTTTTCAAATGGATTACCCGATTTTTTTAACCATTTATCAACTTGATTTTCACTGTCTTTTTTTGCAATTCCAAAAATTTTGTTATTTTTTGATAAATTTAGCAGTTGAGGGTGCTCAACCTTACATGGTGGGCACCACGATGCAAAAAAATTAACAATTTTGACTGTTTTATTGTCTTCCACTAGGTTTTTGCGTAAAAATAAAGGGTATTGTTTGATGGGTAATAATGAAAGATTTGGAACTTTCTCAGCTATTAAATTTGATGGTATGATTGATGGATCTTTTTTTAACCCTTCGCTAAAAACAAAGAGAATTAATAAAAAAAATCCGCCCAAAAATATGTATTTCATTCTTTTAATTTCATACTATTAAAAAAAGAGATGGTGCCACCACCAACTATTAGAAAAATCCCAAACCATATCCACAAAGTAAACGGGTTAAACCAAATTCTGGTTGTCCAAACTTCCTTTTGTGATGAAGTGTTTTTATCTCCAATGGCAATGTAAATATCTCCAAGAAAAGTAGAATAAATTGCAGCTTCAGTAGTAACCTGTTTGCCAGTATTATAAAATCTTTTTTCAGGTTTCAAAATCGCTACGATTTTGTTGTTTTTAATAATTTCAAATGTTGCCATATTACTTAAATAATTTGGACCTTCAATTCTTTCTATTCCCAAGAATTTTACCTCGAAATCATTAATTTTAACTATTTCAGTGATTTTTTGAAATTGAATTTTTTCTATCTTTAAAATTGAAGACCCAGTTGCTCCAATAATTAATATAGCCACTCCTATATGAGCTATATTTTGAGCTAGCATTTTAGCTGGAAAACGTAGAATTTTTAATTTTTTTTTTATGTTTTGTTTCATAAGTCCTGTCATTTCAAATAATGAACTAGAGATTATACATGCCCCTAAAATAAAAAATATGATTGAAAGTACTGGGCCACCAAAGTTTATGTACCAAATTAAAAGCGAAATTATAAATAACATTATTAAAAGAGTATTTAATTTATGAGATAATCTTGCGAAATCGTCTCTTCCCCACCTTAAAAAAGGGCCTAGAATCATTCCTATAGTCATAGGAAAAATAACTGGAGCTAATATTGAATTAAAAAAAGGTGCTCCTATTGATAATTTTGATTTAAAAAATACGGATGAAAAAAGAGGATAAATAGTTCCCACTAAAATTGTAAAACTTAAAGTTAACATAAACACATTGTTTAGAGAGATTGCTCCTTCTCTTGATAAGAAATAAATTTTTTCTTCATAAGCAAATTTTTGAGAATTTTTTAGAAAAAGAAAAATTCCAAACCCGCAGATAAATGAGAGTAAAATTAAAATAAAGACCCCCCTTGAAGGGTCATTAGCAAATGCATGAACTGAAACTAGAACCCCAGATCTAACTAAAAAAGTACCTAAAAGACTTAATGAAAAAGTTATTATTGAAAGAATTAAAGTCCAGTTTCTGAAAATATTTTTTTTTTCGGCAACTACCATTGTGTGTAAAAGTGCGGAAGCAGTGATCCACGGAAGTAATGATGCATTTTCCACGGGATCCCAGAACCAGAATCCACCCCACCCTAATTCATAATATGCCCACCAACTTCCAAGACCAATTCCACAAGTCAAAAAAATCCAAGAAAGAAATACCCAAGGTTTTAAAATTTTGATGAAATTTAATTTTTTGTTCTTAGATAAGAGTGTTGCAATTGAAATAGAATAAACTATTGAAAAGCCAACATAACCTAAATACAAAAATGGAGGATGAATTGCTAAACCAGGATCTTGAAGTAATGGATTAAGGTCTATGCCATCAATTGGTGGTGGCAAAATCTTTTCGAATGGATTGGATGTGAAAACTATAAATAAACAAACCAAGAAGGATAAGACTGTTTGAACAAGTAATACATTTTTTTTGAAGTTAAGATCCATTATTTTACATCTGGAAAATAGAAATCCAAAAAGGGTCATAACAAATAGCCATAGAAGTATTGATCCTTCATGATTTCCCCAAACTCCTGAAAATTTATATATTAAGGGCAATTGGCTGTTTGAGTTGCTAGAAACAACTTTAAGTGAAAAGTCTGAAATTAAAAAAGAATAAGTTAAGCAAAAAAATGAAAAAAAAATGAGAAAAAAAGTCAAATCAGTTATTTTTTTTTGGAAACTTATCGAATTAACGTAAGAAACTTTTTTGTTAAAAAATGTGAACGTAGGAAATAAAAAACCTAAAAAAGTAACAGTCAGGCACAAAATCAAAGAAAATAATCCAATTTCCGAAATCATTTAATTTTTTCTTTCTCAAAAATTTTGTCAACTACTTCTGGAGGCATATAGTTTTCATCATGCTTGGCTAAGATTTTTTTTGCAAAAAAAGTTGATTTATTTTTAAGAAATCCTTCAGATACGACTCCCTGACCTTCCTTAAATAAATCTGGAAGTATGCCAATGTAGGTGACAAAGATTTCATTGTTATAGTCTGTAATAATAAAGTTTATCTCCTCTACATTCTTTCCTTTTAAAACTGTAATTTTTTTATCCAAAGGTATTCTTTTTTCTAAGATTTCTGTTGGAGAATAAAAAAAAACTAAATTATTTCTAAGGTTAATTAAAAGCAAAAAAGATCCAACTAAAAAAGTTATCAAAAAAACAACAACCATTATTAATCTTTTATATTTAGGTTTCATTTTTTATTTAGCCTATCAAACAATTCTTCTAATTTTTTAGTTCTTTTTAAACTAAGTATGAAAATAATAATCATGATTAAGAAAACAATAAGATATGAAGAAATCACGTATAACAAGTGATTTGTTGATCTTAAAAAATTTAAAAAATTTTCCATTTAATTAGTTTTTGTTAATTTTTATCAATTCAATTTTTCTTAGAAAGATTTCACCCTTTACTCTAAGAAGTAATAACGAGAGAAAAAAAAATAAGAAAGATGTGGTCATTGTTATTAGTGGAAATAGCATGGATATATGAATTGATGGAGCCTCAAACTTTGACAAACTCGCTGGCTGATGAAGAGTATTCCACCAGTCAACAGACCATTTTATTATAGGCAGATTAATAATGCCAATTAATGTTAAAACTGCTGCGTTTTTGTCTCCTTTCCTGTGGTCATCATAAGAGTTTGAAAGTAGTATATGGCCAATATATATGAAAAGTAAAACCAATACAGAAGTCAATCTTGCATCCCACACCCACCATGTTCCCCAAGTAGGCTTTCCCCATATAGAACCAGTAATTAAGGTTGCAAATGTAAAACTTGCACCAATTGGAGCACATGACCTAGAGACAATATCGGCTAAGGTATGCTTGAAAACAATTGAAATGAAACTACATACTGCCATGATACTATATATCATGATTGATAACCATGCGCATGGAACGTGAACGTACATTATTCTTACCGTTTCACCTTGAAGATAGTCTGGGGGACTATAGAAAAAACATAAATATAGTCCAAGAATAAAAAATGCAAGAGAAACAAATTTAAAAATTGGTAAAACTTTACTAGACAACCTGAGAAAATTTGATGGATTAGCTAATTTAAACATTGTTTTAGTTGTTAATTTCTTTAAGTATTAATTTTCCACTTACCAACATTAAAGGTAATGTAATAAAAAAAATTGCAATTAAAATTGAAAAACGACCATTACTTACCTGATTGATTAGAAAAGATTGTTTGTTTATAACTGAAAAAATAAGTATAGGAATGTAAAATGGTATGATAATTACAAATTGTAACAGCCTATTCTTCTTTATTTGAAGTGACAATAAAGCAGAAATTAGAGAAATCAATATTAATGAAGGGCTTGCTAATATTATAGAAATTGCAAGACTGATTAAGTCCTCTAAATTAATAGAGAAAAATAGCGAAAATATAGGCAAAAATAATATAATAGGCATAATTAGAATCATCCACATCACGAAAGCTTTAGAAAAAATTATTAATTCTTCTCTATAACCCAAAAACTGCATTTCTTTTAAACTACCATCATTGAAGTCATTTTTAACAAAGTTTTCTGATCCTAGAATTATAGAAAAAACAATTATCACCCATATAATAGAAAACGATAATTCTGACAATTTTTCTAGATCAGTGCCAAAGGCGAAAATAAAAATTAGATTTCCAAGACAGAAAAAGATTATATAGGTTAAAATATATGAAAAATTTGACAAATTAATTTTTAATTCTCTTTTAAGTAATACAAAGAAGTCATTCATAACTTATTCCAATTATTTAGGTTTAAATCCTTTTGCCTTAATTTTTCCATGTTTTTGTTTAAATCTTTTATTAAACATTTGTTTATTTTAAAATCTACATGACTTGACATTAAAACAGCACCACCTAATAAAGTTTTTTTTTTAACTAGTTTTTTAAATTTAATAGTAGACCGTTTGTCAAGATTATTAAAAGGCTCATCAAGTAACCATAAACTAGATTTAGAGAACAAAAGTTTTGTTAATGATACTTTTTTTCTCTGGCCTTCAGATAGGTTTCTAACAAGTGTAAATTGTAAATTTTTCAAATTGAAAAACTCCAACCCTTTTTCAAAATTTATGTTTCTATGACTTGCTTTTGATAAATTTAACCAAATCTCAAGATTTTCCTTAACTGTCAAATTATCTTTAAGAGAATCTTTATGCGGCAAGTATGTAAAAAAAATTCTTTTTAATGAATCCATCTCCTCTATTCTAGTGTTGTTAACTTTAATTGATCCTTTCTCAGGTTTTATTAAACCTGCTATTGCATCCATCAAACTTGATTTTCCAGAGCCGTTATCCCCAAGTAAAATCATTATTTGAGATTTATTTAATTTCAAATTAAAATCATTAAATAATAACCTCCTATTTCTTTTTAGTTTTATTGATTGAATTTCTAAAATCATGGAAGAAAGTGTAATATATTAAATATTAAAAATGAAAAAGATTTCAATAACTTCAAATTTTCTTGATTCAAAAAAAATAGTCAATCAAAACTTTAAATTTTATAGTTTGGATAAAGCACAAAATTTACTTGAGTTTGATTTAAAAAAGCTCCCTTTTTGTTTTAGAGTCTTACTAGAGAATTTAATTAGAAGGTTTGACAACATAAATACTAAAGATTTAGATCTTCAAAATTTGGTAAATTTTAACTATGGAAAGGAAATTTTTTTTTACCCGAGTCGTGTGCTAATGCAAGATTATACAGGTGTTCCAGCAATCGCTGATTTAGCTTCAATGAGAGATAAACTCAAAGAAAATGGTAAGAATCCAAAATTGGTTAACCCAGTTGTTCCTGTTAGCTTGGTTATAGACCATTCTATTTCCGTAGATAGTTCAGCTGGAAAAAACTCAATTAACTTTAATGTTGAAAAAGAATATGAAAGAAATAAAGAAAGATATAAACTTCTGAAATGGGCTCAGAATTCTCTAGAGAATTTTTCACTTTTTCCTCCTGGATCTGGTATTTGCCATCAAATAAATATTGAATATCTAGCTGACATAGTATCAGAAAAAGACAATTTATTATTTTTTGATTCCGTTGTAGGTACAGATAGCCATACCACTATGGTTAACGCTTTAGCAGTTTTGGGTTGGGGAGTTGGTGGTATTGAAGCAGAAGCTGTAATGCTGGGACAACCTATCTCAATGCAGATACCTGAAGTTATTGGTGTGAAACTTTTAGGGAAAATGAGAGATGGAATCACGGCTGCAGATGTAGTTTTGACTATTACTGAAAAACTTAGAAAGCTTAATGTAGTTGGTAAATTTGTTGAATTTTTTGGGCCAGGTCTTAGACAATTATCTCTTTCCGAACGTTCAACAATATCAAATATGGCTCCAGAATACGGTGCAACATGCGGTTTTTTCCCAGTTGACAATGAAACAATAAAATTTCAGAACCTGACAGGAAGAGATAATAAGAAAATTGAGATTGTTGAGGCTTACGCAAAAGTTCAAGGTTTATGGCATGATAAAGCCTATGATCAAATAAATTATAAAAAAATTCAAGAAATAAACCTAGATTATATCGAGCCGTGTTTATCTGGCCCAAAGAGGCCTCAAGATAGAATAAGATTAAAGGATGTAAATAAGAAATATTTTGAATCTTTGGCTGATTCCGAAAAGAAAAGTTTTAATAGATCTTCTGATTTGTATAACCTTACTCATGGCAAAGTGTGTATAGCTTCTATTACTAGTTGTACTAATACTTCTAATCCATCGGTAATAATTATGGCTGGATTAATTGCTAAAAAGGCTATGGAACTTGGAATAAAAATTCCATGGTGGGTAAAAACATCCTTTGCCCCAGGCAGTAGGGTGGTTGAAAAATATTTAAAAAAATCAGGTCTATTAGGCCCATTGAACTATTTAGGATTTAACATAGTTGGCTATGGTTGTACTACATGTATTGGAAATTCAGGCCCACTAGATGATAGGGTTTCTGAGATTATTCAGGAAAAAAATTTAAATGTGTGTAGCATTTTGTCAGGAAATAGAAATTTTGAAGGAAGAATTCATCCTTTGATAAAGTCAAATTTCTTGGCATCTCCTCCACTAGTTGTCATGTTTGCTATAGCTGGAAAGATAAATATAGATATTGTAAAGGAAGAAATAACCAAAGTTAATGGAAAAAGCATTTTTTTTGCAGACTTGTGGCCAAAAAATGATGAGGTAAATGAAATAATGAGTGATTTTTTATCAAGAGAATTATATGAGAAAAATTATAAAAATATTTTTAAAGGTGACGACAACTGGAAAAATTTGAGAATAAGGCCTTCAGAGACCTATAACTGGTCTGATTCATCTACATATATAAAGAGACCACCTTTCCTTGACCTTGAAAATACTAGATTTCAAGATCAAATTATTGATGCTAGGCCACTGCTAATTCTTGGAGATTCCATAACAACCGATCATATTTCTCCAGCCGGCGTAATAAAAGAGAAGAGTGACGCAGGGAAATATCTTAACGAAAGACAAGTTGGGGAGTCGGACTTTAATTCATTTGGCTCTAGAAGGGGAAATCATGAGGTTATGGTAAGAGGGACCTTTGCGAATATAAGAATTAAGAATCAAATGGTAGAAAGAGATGGTGGATATACTAGACATCATCCTAGTGCTAAGGATGATGAAGTTTTTAGTGTATCTGAAGAATATAAGGCAGAAAAAGTCCCCCTAATTGTTTTTGCAGGTAAAGAGTATGGAACTGGTTCTTCTCGGGATTGGGCGGCAAAAGGTACAAAATTACTAGGAGTTAAAGTAGTAGTTGCAGAAAGTTTTGAAAGAATTCATAGGTCTAATCTTGTTGGTATGGGAGTTTTACCTTTGCAATTAGTAAATAAAACCCTAGATCAATTATTTTTAGATGGAAGTGAGAAATTTGACATAATTAATTTACAAAAAATAATAAAAAAACCACATGCAAATGTAGAAATGAAAATTAAATACAAAAATAGGAAAGAAAAAATTGTAAAATTGCTGTCAAGAATTGACACGATCAAAGAAATAACATATTTCAAAAAAGATGGTATTTTGCCTTACGTCCTCGATGAAATAGTTCACGAATAATATAGTAATTAAATTATGTGTATATACATATATAATCAGACAATTGAAAATTTTGCGATAATTTTGATATCATATGGATGTATTTTATCAAATTTTTCAATAATTTATGTAATGAATCTATAAAGTACTTTATTATGACCTATTTATTTATTGATTGTTGACTTTAAAGATGCAAAAGCAGAAAAAAATAATTGGAATTCTTGGACCTACAAATACTGGGAAAACTTTTACCGCAATGGGAATGCTTTTTTCTCATAAAAATGAAGTTATTGGCTTCCCATTTAGATTACTTGCTAGAGAAAATTATGAGATTGCTAAAAAAGAAAAAGGAAGCATGCCTTCGCTAGAAAAAGGTTTAAAAAAAATAAATTTAAGAAACATTTGTTAAGAATCCCAACAACATAAATTTTATTTATTAAATTAGAAATTACTGAAATTCATTGAAATCTTAGTATTTCTGTTTTATATAGCAGTTATATGACATATGTAGTTAAAGAAGCTTGTGTAAAATGTAAGTTCATGGACTGTGTAGAAGTTTGTCCCGTAGATTGTTTCTATGAAGGGGAGAATATGCTTGTGATCCATCCAGATGAATGTATTGACTGTGGCGTATGTGAACCGGAATGTCCTGCAGAGGCAATAAGCGATGATTCGGAAGAAGAATCAAAAAAATGGGTGGAAATTAATAGAAAATATTCTGAATTATGGCCAAATATTAACAAGGTTGGTGATCCTCCAGCAGATAGTGAAAAATGGAAAAAGGTAAAAAATAAATTCGAAAAATACTTTAGCCCAAAACCTGGAAAAGGAAGTTAAAAAAAATCTTTCAATATTTTTTTATTGTAGTATGGTTGGCGCTTTAAAGTATCGAATTACTTAGAGCCTAATATGAAAAAGCTTAAAGATTTAGATTTAGAAATTGGAGATTTGGTTGTCTATCCAATTTATGGAGTTGGAGAAATTGAAGAGTTTGATAGCCATAAAATTGATGGGAACAAGCAAAATTTTATACTAATAAATTTTAAGCAAGATAAAATGAAGCTTAGAATCCCAACTCAAAAAGCTGCTGATTCTGGCTTACGAAAACTGAGTAATAAACATAGATTATCAAAAGCGCTAGATGTACTTAGTGAGGAACCCTCAATTAAGAAGGATATGTGGATTAAAAGAGCAAAAGAATACGAAAAGAGCATTAATAGTGGTGATCCAGTTCTTATTGCTGAAGTTTTAAGAGATTTACACAAAAAAGAAGACTCACTCGAGCAGCAATCTTATTCGGAAAGGCAAATCTATCTAACCGCACTAAACAGACTAACTAATGAATATGGAGCTGTACAAAATCTTGAAAAAAAAATTGCTAAATCTAAATTAGAAGAAATACTTAATCAATAAATCATTTTAATTTTTTCACCCTGAATTAATTTTTTTTCAGGTAGATTGTTTATAGTATTAAAAATTTTTCTGGAATGTTTGGTTTGAAGATTAAGTTTAGAAATAATTTTATCAAGAAAATCAGTGTCATCACTAAATGTCAAAATTTTAATTTTTGGTTCATGAAATGTTTCTAATTCACTTTGCGATTCTTTCTTAAAAGAATTTACAATTCTAGCAAAGTCTTTAGTGAATTTTTTAAACTCATCATTATTCGAAACTAAAACAAACCTATAAAAAAACTTACTACCTTGTATAACAAATAACATCATTTTTTTATTTCTAGAGTCTATTATTCCATATGAAGCTTGAAGGCCATTAATATTTTTGTAAGAAAAATTCTTAATTTTATTCTTAGATATTTTCGCCCAATCTGCCATGTAATCAATAGTATTTTGGGTTGCAATTTCATCGATATCGAAGATAATAGTAGTTTCATTATCAGTTAATCCTAAAAGATATTTAGGAAAATTTAAAAAATAAAAATTATTATTTAACGAAAAAGAAAACCCAAGAGTTCTGTGTATAAATTTCTTTCGGGTAAAAAAACCATTTTGAGATTTGTCACCAAACACTAACCCATCAATCTTTTTTAAAAAAATTTCTTTCCCTATTATTGGATTAATTGGTATTTTTTCAGATGAATTTTTCACTACTTCTGTAACTCTTTTGGAGGATGTCGGATGAGTTTGAAGTAGTTCAGAAGTTTTTTGTGAATTGTTTCTTGTTATTTCTTTTTGCAAATCACTATAATTTTCCATAATTTCTAAGAAATTTGCCATTTCTCGAGGGTCAAAACCAGCTCTGATCATATATCGTGTTGACAATAAATCAGCTTCATATTCTTGATTTCTTGAAAAGGAAAAAAGATATAATGATGCGGACGTATCAATAAGATTTCTAACCAATATATTATTTGTCAAGCTTCCTAATATATTGGCAACTAAACTAGTCCCAATATTTTTAGTGTATCTTCTGGCCGTGTGGCGAGCTATAATGTGCCCTATTTCATGAGCTATAACTCCTGCTAATTGTGCTTCATTTTGACACAAAGCTAAAAGACCCCTTGTAAGATAAATATATCCCCCAGGAAGTGCAAAAGCATTTACTATAGGTGAATTTAGAAGGGTAAACTTGAATTTTCTATTAGGTGTTTCCGAGGTATTGACAAGAAACTCACCAAGGCTTTCAATATAATTTTGAAGTTTTTCGTTTTTGTAAATCCCACCAAATTCCTTGATGATTTTTGGATGTTCTTGATCCCCAATGTTTTGTTCTTCTTTCTCAGACATAAGATTAATTTCCTTTTTGCCAGAAGCGGGATTATTTTGGCAACTTGAAAGAAAAAACATTACTAGAAAAAGTACTACGGAATAGTTAACTATCTTTTTCATTATTAATTGTTCATTTTTACATTTTTTTAATATAATAGGAGTTTATGAATAAAATTCTAAAATTAAAAGTTTTATTGCTGGCATTACTGTTTCCTATTTCTGATTTAATGGCCAAAGACAACAAGAACAGGCTCTCTGCTGGTGGTGGCATATATAATTTTATGAAACATGGAAGTGATGGTTATAATCAAGACTCAGTTGCCTACAATGTTGAAATATTTTCAGGTAGAAAGGCTTTAGGTTTTGTTAAGCCATTCATAGGCTTTCTTGGAACGGATGAGTCTGCCTATTATGCCTATTTTGGGCTATCCGCTGATTTATATTTTGCGAGATGTAAATGTATAGTGTTAACCCCAAGTTTAGCTGTGGGCGCATATGAGGATGGAGATCAGATTAGGTTGGGAAATACAATTGAATTTAGAAGTGGCGCTGATTTGACTTATAGATTTAGAAATAATGTTAGGGTTGGAGTTGGGGTTTTTCATATTTCAAATGCTGGGCTAGGTTACCGAAACCCTGGGTCTGAACAGATTATCTTTAAATATCAAATACCTTTTTAAGATCTAGCTAGATATAACTGTTTGTTTAGAAAAGTATTTTTGTTATATTACTTCAAGAGTTTTATAAGCGTTGTTTGATTATGTTTAAGTCTTTAATCTTTTTAAGTTGTTTATTTTTTTTCAGTTTTTTGGATGCAAAAGATAATAAAAATCGGCTTTCTATAGGTGTTGGGCAATTCAATTTCATGGAAGATGGTACTCCGCCTCACAATGATACTTCTGAAATGATAAATATTGAACTTCATAGTGGTAGAAAGCTATTTAATTTTATGAAAACTTTTGCTGGTTTTTTAGGCACTAGCGAAAATACTTACTATGCATACGGGGGGTTTGGTATTGACACTTATTTTACAAAAAAAAAAAATTGGCTACTAACACCAACTTTAGCTTGTGGGTATTACAAAGATGGTTCTGAAATAAAAGCTGGCAATCCTCTAGAGTTTTATATAGGAATTGATGTTTTCCATAGATTTAAAAATAACAGTCGTATTGGTGTAGGTATTTTTCATATTTCAAATGCTGATAGTGGGTATAGAAATCCAGGTTCAGAAACTTTGGTTTTAAAATATCAAATACCTGTGCAATAATTTAGGATAAGAGGTCTCATAGTTAAACTGGATATAACAAATCCCTCCTAAGGATTAATTTCTGGTTCGAGTCCAGATGAGATCACCAGAAGAGAAGAAAATATGAAAAAAAATGAATTAGCAAATTTTTTTAAAAAACAAATTGATGAACATTTATTTGTGGCAGACAAGTGCAAAGATTTGTTATCAGACCCATTTTTTAAGAGTGTTAATATTTGTGTAGATTGTCTCAAGAAAAAAAAAAAAATTTTATTATTTGGTAATGGTGGAAGTGCTTCAGATGCCCAACATTTATCAACTGAGCTTACTGTAAGATTTTCAAAAAATAGATCAGCACTTGCAGCTATTTCTCTTGCCACCGATACATCGGCATTAACAGCAATTAGCAATGATTTTGGGTATAAATATGTTTTTTCTCGACAATTGGAAGCAATAGGAGAAAAAGATGATGTCGCTATAGGAATTACTACATCGGGTAAAAGTGAAAATGTTATAATTGGATTGGAAAAAGCCCAAAAAAGAAAAATGAAATGTATTGCACTTACAGGAAATTTTACTAAAAAATTAGAAAAATGTTCTGATGAGATAATTTCAATACCTGCAAAAAACACATCAAGGGTGCAGGAAATGCATATAATGATTGGTCAAATGCTTTGCAATGCAATTGAGTATGGATTGGGGTTGGCACCTTTGGTAAAAGAAGAAAAATAAGAATTTTTAATCCTTTATGCTCAAGATTTGATGAAAAATATTCTTGTGATTTTTTTTGTTACAGCACTACTTTTTTCATGTAACGATCAAACTAATTATTTTCCTACCAAAGAAGGTAGAAAGATTTCATATAATATTGATTTTACTAATAAAGAAAAAAAAAAAAAAACTTACAAGCAAAATTATATTTTTCTAAAAAATGATAATCAGGTTTTTCCAATGCTCAGGAATGATGGTCACGTTGTTTATTATAAAAGAGAAGAAAAGGGAATAATAAGAATAAATACTAAATATCTATATTCTGAATTTATTAGTATACCTAAAAATAAATTAGATTATAAAAAGAATAATTTTGTTTTAAAGTTCCCTTTAGAACAAGGAACCAGCTGGGTTACAAAGGATCAGACAAATTTAATAATGAAAGTTGGTTACGATAAAGTTTTCCAGACATTTTTACCGTTTGAAATGCAAAATGAAATTGTAAACCTAAAAGATAGCATTAGACTAAGGGATAAAAAGATTGAAAACTGCGTTAAAGTTTTGGGTAAAGGAAAAACAAGTTACAATCCAGGGCCTCCTTTAGGTAATATTAATATAGAGGTAATTTCAATTAGTTGGTATGCACCTGGCTATGGTTTAGTGAGACTTTTTCGTGAGGAAAAAGCTGATTCTGAAACAATGGGCCATATCATCTTCGATAAAGTGATGGTTTTAGAAGATTAAATTTTTTTTAAACGTAGCAATTAAAGTTGTTGGTAAAGGGAAAACAAGTTATAATTTCTGGTTCTTTGTGAAAAACACTAATATTGAGGTTAATTCTTGAGTGTGTTTTGCACCTGAATTTGGTTTTGTAAAGATTTAAAGAAAAAAAAAATCAGATTTGAAACTATAGTAAGAACATTGTATTAAAAGAGCTAAAATTGTAATGGTGAAAAATATAAAAAAACAGGGTCTCTATAACCCTAGAAATGAAAAAGATTCATGTGGTATTGGCATGGTGGCGAATATCTATGATATACCATCGAGAGAAATTTTAGATTATGCGCTTGGTATTTTGTGCAATCTAACTCATAGAGGGGCTGTAAGTGCAGATCCCAAAGCTGGTGATGGAGTTGGAATTTTAACTCAGATTCCTCATCAGTTTTTCCAGAAAGAGCTATTGAATCACAATATTATTTTGCCCAGGCCAGATGATTATGCAGTTGGAATGTTTTTTTTTCCAAGAAAAACCGTTGAAAGAGAACACTGCATTGAAGTAGTAAAAAAATATTTTGACAAGTTTGGTATAGAAACACTTTTTACAAGAAATGTTCCAACAGACAATTCGGTCCTTGGACAATCAATAATTGGAAATGAACCCTCAATAATTCAAGTTTTTGTAAAACAAAAACAACAAACTAGAACTATTAATGAATTTGAGTCTAAATTATTTCTTGCCAGAAGAAATATGGAAATAGAGCTAAAATCATTCGATTTCTATGTTGTTTCCATGTCTCCAAGGGTAATAACATATAAGGGAATGATAATGTCAAATTCAATAAAAGATTTTTTTGTTGATCTTAAAGATGAATTATTCATTTCCAGTCTAGCCATAGTTCATCAAAGATTTTCAACTAATACATTCCCAAGCTGGGAACTTGCACAGCCATTTAGATTTTTATGTCATAATGGTGAAATAAATACGCTAAGAGGTAATATTAACTGGATGAATGCTCGAGCCAGAATTTCAGATTCAGATTTATTTAGCAAAGAGTTTAAAAATATTAATCCACTTATTTTTGAAGGTGTTTCTGATTCTGCGGCTTTTGATAACGCCTTAGAATATTTAATAATTGGTGGCTATGACATAGAGGAAGCTATGATGCTACTGATTCCAGAAGCATGGGAAAAAAACAATCACCATTCTAAAAAATTGAATTCATACTTTGATTATTACTCAAATTATGTAGAGCCATGGGATGGACCAGCCGCAATGTGCTTTACAGATGGGAAAAAGATTGGTGGTGTTCTCGATAGAAATGGATTAAGACCCTCAAGATACTTTGTTACTGATGATGGGCTAGTTTTGGTTTCTTCTGAAATGGGTGTTTTGGATATTCCTCCTTTGAAAATAAAAAAAAGATGGAGATTAGAACCTGGGAAAATATTTTTGATTGATCTTAATGAAAAAAGGATAATTGAGAATAATGAAGTAAAAGAAAAATATTCGAAAAAAAGTAACTTTGAAGTTGAAGTAAGAAAAAAACAAATTTTTTTAAGTGAAATTCTAAAAACAAAAAGGGCAAAAAATAAAAATGAGATCAATTTAAAAAAGTTTCAGCATGCTTTTGGATATACAAAAGAGGATATAAGTTTTTTTATTGACCCTATAATTGAGTCAGGTGCGGAACCAATTGGATCAATGGGTGCAGATACACCTATTTCAGTATTAAGCGACAGTCCTAAATTATTATTTTCTTACTTTAAGCAGTGTTTTGCACAGGTAACAAACCCACCAATAGACCCTATCAGAGAGGATTTGGTGATGTCATTAAAAATTTCTCTTGGCCCTAAGCCAAATATATTTTCAAAGCCTGATGAAAATAAATGTTTTAGACTTGAACTGGATCAACCAATTCTTAATAACAGTGAAATTGATGCAATTAAGGACATAGAAAATCGGACAAGTGGAAAATTAAAATCAGCAGTAATAGATATAACATTTAAAAACTCTAAAAATGAAAATGAACTAAAAAATGGAATTGAAAAAATTTGTTTACAAGCAAAGTCACAAATTCTTGATGGTAAAAATATATTAATTTTGTCTGATAGAGGTATTTCAAGTGTTAGTGCGCCCATTCCATCCCTCTTAGCTGTTTCGGCAATTCATCATTATCTTATTAAAGAAGGCTTGAGAATGAAGGCGAGCTTAGTAATTGAAACCGGCGAAGCGCGAGAACTTCATCATTTTGCAGTTTTAGTTGGATATGGTGTGGAAGCAATCAACCCTTACCTAGCTTTGGATACAATTAGAAATATTGTTGATAATTCCAAGTATTTAAAGTCTGAGAGTAATTTTGTTAAGGCGTCTGGCAAGGCAATTCTAAAAATTATGTCCAAAATGGGAATTTCTACTCTTAAATCCTATTGTGGTGCACAAATATTTGATGCTGTTGGCCTTTCTGAGAGGGTTATTGACGACTATTTTTGTGGTACTGCTTCCTTAATTGGGGGAATTGGTCTAGAAGAGATTCAAACAGAAACATTAAATAGATTTAAGAGATACAACCAAACCAATCTAGCTGACTACAAATTAGATGAAGGAGGAGAATATGCTTTTAGAATTGGAGGCGAAAAGCATTCCTGGTCTCCATTAACAATAACTAATTTACAAAGGGCGGTTAGGATTAACTCCAAGGAATCTTTTACAAATTTTTCTAATGAAATAAATAATTATAATGAATCAATTTATACGATAAGAAGCCTTTTCAAGTTTAAAGAGTCAAAAAAAATAAATATAGAAGAAGTAGAGAAATCAGAAGAAATTGTAAAAAGATTTTCAACAGGCGCCATGTCTTTTGGCTCTATATCAAAAGAAGCCCATAGTACGCTAGCTCTTGCAATGAATAGGATTGGAGGAAAGTCTAATACAGGAGAGGGAGGAGAAGAGCCTGAAAGATTTAAGCCTTTAAAAAATGGTGATTCAATGAGAAGTGCTATAAAACAAGTTGCTTCTGGTAGATTTGGTGTAA
This sequence comes from uncultured Alphaproteobacteria bacterium, assembly GCA_964473045.1. Taxonomy (GTDB): domain Bacteria; phylum Pseudomonadota; class Alphaproteobacteria; order Methylaequorales; family Methylaequoraceae; genus CAYYMX01. The sequence continues at coordinate 29,126 of CAYYMX010000004.1, forward strand.
CCACAGAATATTTAGTTAATGCCAATGACATACAAATCAAAATATGCCAAGGTGCAAAGCCTGGTGAAGGTGGACAATTACCCGGTCATAAGGTTGATGAGAAAATAGCAGCAGTTCGACATTCCACACCAGGTGTGGGATTAATTTCACCACCGCCTCACCACGATATTTATTCGATTGAAGATTTAGCTCAATTGATTTTTGACCTAAAAAATGTGAACAGTCAGGCACGAATAAGTGTTAAATTAGTTTCTGAGTTTGGAGTGGGTGTGGTGGCAGCAGGAGTAACAAAATGTAAAGCTGATCATATTACAATTTCTGGCTTTGATGGAGGAACGGGAGCTTCTCCTTTGACATCAATTAAAAATGCTGGAACACCTTGGGAATTAGGACTTTCTGAAACGCATCAAACACTAGTATTAAATAAGTTAAGAGATAGGATATCGCTTCAGGTTGATGGAGGACTGAAGACAGGTAGAGATGTAATAATTGGTGCTCTTTTAGGAGCTGATGAGTTTGGTTTTGCAACTGCAGCACTTGTTTCAGTTGGGTGTATTATGATGAGAAAATGCCATCTAAACATTTGTCCCGTTGGAGTTGCAACCCAAAATGAAGAATTGCGAAAAAAGTTTAAAGGTACGCCAGAGAATGTTATCAACTATTTCTTTTTGGTAGCTGAAGAAGTTAGAGAGATAATGGCAAGTCTAGGTATTAGAAAATTTTCAGATATAATAGGTAGATCAGACTTGTTGGATAAAAAAGACGCAATAGAACATTGGAAAGCTAAAAAGATTGACTTATCCAAAATACTTTGGAGACCTAAAACAAGTTCCCAAAAACAAAATTATAATTCTTCACATCAAGAGCATGATATTGACAAAACACTTGATCATCAAGTAATAGAAGAAATTAAAGAGGTACTAGAAGAGAAAGTAGCTAGTATTCAAATTAAAAAGAATATTAGAAATATTAATCGTAGCTTTGGAGCAATGTTATCGGGTGAAATAGCCAAAAGATTTGGATTTAAAGGATTGCAAGAAGATTCTATAGTTGTTGATCTTACTGGAACAGCTGGACAAAGTTTTGGAACTTTTTTATCAAAAGGAGTAACACTAAATCTAAAAGGAGAGGCTAATGATTATGTTGGGAAGGGGTTGTCTGGTGGTAGAATTACTATTAAACCGCATAAAAAAGAGGGCTACGAATCACATAAAAACATTATTATTGGTAATACAGTTTTATATGGAGCTATTTCTGGAGAGTGCTATTTTTCAGGAATTGCTGGTGAAAGATTTGCTGTTAGAAATTCTGGTGCAATAGCTGTTGTTGAAGGTACAGGGGACCATTGTTGTGAGTACATGACAGGAGGTATTGTATTAGTTCTAGGAAATACAGGAGTTAACTTTGCGGCTGGAATGAGTGGAGGAATAGCTTATGTATATGATGAAAATAAAAATTTTAAAACTAAATGTAACCTTTCTCTAGTTGAACTAGAAGAAATTAAGGGACCTAATCTGATTAGTGTTGATGATGTTTTTAGTAAACACAGCTTGTTAACAAACGATGAGATTAGGATTAGAGAGTTACTAAAAAGGCATATCAATTTCACAAACTCTAAAAAAGCAAAAAATATACTAGAAAACTTTGGACAAAATAAAAAAAAGTTTGTCAAGGTACTACCTATTGACTTTAGAAACGCTTTACTAAAAAAACAAGATAATAAAAATGATTATAAAGGTGTTCAATCATGGCGAAAATAACTGGTTTTTTAGAGTTTGATAGAGAAGAAATGAGATCTATAGATGTCAGGAAAAGGACAAAAAACTTTAATGAATTTATATTACCACCTTCTGATAAGATGCTTAATAGGCAAGCAGCAAGATGTATGGATTGTGGTATTCCTTATTGTCATGACTCATGCCCAGTTCACAACATTATTCCTGAGTGGAATGATCTAGTTTATGAAAATGACTGGAAAGTTGCACTGGAAACCTTGCATGCAACTAATAATTTTCCTGAATTTACAGGTCGAATATGCCCAGCCCCTTGTGAGGAAGCATGTACATTAAATATTGATGATAATCCAGTTACCATAAAGAACATTGAAAAGTCAATTATTGACAAAGGTTATAAAGAGGGTTGGGTCCTTCCTATCATTAATTCTAAGAAGACCAACAAAAAAGTTACAGTTATCGGGTCTGGTCCATCAGGTATGGCTTGTGCTCAGCAACTTGCAAGAGCAGGGCATAAAGTAAATGTTTATGAAAAGAACGATAGAATTGGAGGGTTGCTAAGATATGGGATTCCAAACTTTAAAATGGAAAAACATTATATTGACCGAAGGATTGAACAAATGGAAAAGGAAGGAGTTACATTTAAATGTAATGTTTTGGTTGGAGAAGATGTTAAATTCAATAATGTAGTTAATGAGTCTGATGCTGTAGTTTTAGCCTGTGGGTCAGAAGAACCAAGAGATTTAAAAATTCCAGGTAGGGATTTAGATGGTGTTCATTTTGCCATGGATTTCCTAACCCTTCAAAATAAAATATGTGAGGGTGATAGGATAAAAAAAAAGGATCAAATTACTGCATACAATAAAAATGTTGTTGTGATTGGGGGAGGTGATACAGGTTCTGACTGTATTGGTACATCAAATAGACAAGGGGCTAGATCAGTTACACAATTAGAAATACTTGAAAAACCGCCCGCTAATGAAGATAAAATGCTTACATGGCCAGATTGGCCATTAAAATTGAGGACATCTTCATCACACGAAGAAGGCGTAAATAGGAATTGGAGTGTTGCAACGAAAGAATTTAAGGGTAATGACAATAAAGTCGAACAAATAAAGCTAAAGAAGATAGAGTGGATAATAGATAAAAGTGGAAGATTAAATATGGCAGAAATCAAAGGGAAAAGTTCGGAATTTACTTTGAAAGCTGATCTGATTTTGTTAGCTATGGGATTTTTACATACAAAAAAGAATCAATTAATTGAAGATTCTGGATTAAAACTGGATGAAAGAGGAAATGTTAAGGCTAATGACAAAGATTATACAACCAATGTCAAAGGAGTTTTTGCCTCAGGTGATATGAGGAGAGGCCAATCGTTGGTGGTATGGGCTATAAGAGAGGGAAGACAGGTTGCTCATTGTGTTGATAAGTTCCTGATGGGAAGTTCCGAGCTACCATTCTAAGATGCAGCGATGTCTAAATAAGCGTATATACACCTAAAATTTAAAATAATAAAAAAATATAATAGAATATGGAGCGCCTTATAATATGTATATACACATATAATCTAAGGCTCAGTAAAACATTTGCTTTTCACGCCATTTTTCAAGGTTTTCACTTCCAAAAATGTTTGATGCTGCTTTTCTTTCAGTGTATAATTCTACATTACCTGCAATCGTTCTTCGTTCACCATCTACAGAAAAAGGGTAAACCATGTGGTACAACCAATCTGGAAAAATAATAAATTTACCAATTTCAGGTTTGAATAATTTCATACCTGGAGGGTAAAAATCATAATCTGGACCATTTAGAGTTGAGGCCAAGACAGTACAACCATCCAGCATACCAGAAGAATTGAATGAAGATGTGGCATTGTTGTTATACATGTTACTAGGAATTTTAGTCCATAAAATAAACGATAAACCAATCTTACGTTCATAACTTCTATGATTATGAATTGGATTATAATCATTATTGTACTGATGTACGGACCATACCTCACTAGAGATTGCCGACTTAAAAATGTTTGATCTGTTGTATTTTTTAAAAAATTTATCGGTATATTGTTCTGCCATACACTCAGAAAGCTTATGAACTTTACTAAATATCTGATTGTCTTTAGATAGTATAAGTTGTTCACCATTTTTAATCTGTCCAACTAATTTGTTAGAATTATCAATTCTTTCAGAATCAGACAAAAGAATATCCAATTCAGTATTTAGACTAGCAATAAAATCTAATCCAATACTTGTTTGCAATACTAAAGCACTATCAATAGTCAAAACTGAGGGTTCTTGTATCATAAGATAGTTTGAGCAATCTACATGCCAATGTAGTGAATTACATGTTATCTTGGAAGTTTTAGGCGTTTGGGAGTTCGTAAGAGTTAATATCACCTATTTAAAAAATTGGCATATAGGTCTTAGGATTTCAAATGCTAGTTAAGTAGCTTTTCTAGAATTTATGCAATTCAACAAATATTATAAATTGAAAAGACCAGTCATAGTAGATGTGGTATACAAATGTTTGTCATTTTGAGCAGTCATAAATTAGTAAATGATAGCACTAAAATATAATGACTTAGTCAGACAATTTAAAAAAAATTCAAAATATTATTTTTTTGAATTTTGACGAGATTCATAAGTAGCTAATTTTTCTTTATATTCAACTTCAGATAAATCATGCCACCCAATACATTTTCCTGTAGGGGATCGTCCACACCCACAATCATTATTATTATTACCCATTTAACCTCTCCAATGTTAATTAGAATACAATATTAGCAAAAAAAAAAAAACAACAGCAACGATTATTTTATTTTATAATCTACTAAAGATTGAACCATTCGAGTAGTTCCAAATAGCTCAGTGTCAGTTTGTTCTGTTCGTATTGATTTTACAAGCCCAATACCTTTTGCGTACCATTCTTGGGATAAAATATTAATTTCTATTGTACCAACTTCATTTTCACGAATAAATGTTGTTTTACCTTTTCCCTGAATAAGTAAACAGTGTTTAAATTTTCCTAAAGATGTATTAAGAGTTGCACTAGTAGAAATTAGCTTATAATTAAGTTGAAAGTTAGTTATGCCCCCATAATCATAGCAAGGGTATCTTCTTTTAATTAAAAAAGTTTTACTTTCAACATTTCACTTTAGACCAATTTTCAAAGGAAATGGAAGTACTGTTCTTTTTTTTTTCAAAATTAATTTCTTTACTATTTGTAAATTGAGTAGCATTTCTAAAAATACCTGATGGCAAGATATAATAAAAGAATATGGTGCCATCATCTCTTAAAATTGGATATGTAGTGATTAGATCTCCATCAAATATAAAGAATTATTGTTAAGTGAAGAATAATTTCTTTTATATGATGCATTAATTTCGCCTGTAGTTTCAACATCATTGACGCTAGGTCCTATATCAATTTTGTAAAACCAGGATTTTATATTCTGTAGTGGAAAATAACTAGATTCATTTTTAGAACATGAAGATAGAAAAAAGAAAAAAAGAAAAGTTGTATAGTTTATTAATCTAAAGAGAATTGGGAACATACAATTAGTAAATCATTAAAGTATTTTTAATGTAAGCTTTATTTAAGTGACCCATCTAAAATATACTTTAATATCCTAACAACCTGACGTTGATTTTCTGCAACTGCAACTGCAGATGCATCTACCTCTTTAAGTGCATGCTGATGTTCCTCGTTATGAATAACAATAATTGATTTGTTTAATGCAGAAGCATAACCTGCATCAAAGGCGGCATTCCATTGCTTATACTTGTTTCCAAATTTCACAATTACTAAATCGCAGTCTTTGATAGACTTTCTAGTTTTAATAGAATTAATCTTTGCACCTTTATTATCTTTCCAGAAATTTTTCTCCTCACTTCCAAGGATTTCAACTCCACAATTATCAGACGCCTCATGGTTTGTAATTGGTGAAGAAAATTTAATACTCAAATCTTCGTTTTTACAAAGTTTAATAATTTCATCTCTCCAATCAGTATGAATTTCTCCTGATAAATATACATTTAACATTTAACTCTCCCTTCTAGACTTTTTTATCTGGTAATAATTAAGGTAGTTTTAACATTGTGTCACATAGAATGACAATTAATTCAAACAATTATCAAGAAATTTTGAAAATTCTAGAACCTTATAATCATCAAATCTTCTTCCAGTAACTTGAATACCTACAGGTAATCCTGAACTTCCTTTTAAAAAGGGAAGGGTTAATGTAGGCGCCCTACATAATGTCCAAATTAAATTATGATCGTCGGGTTCACTCTTATTAATTAAAGGAGCGTCATTAGCAGTGCTTGGGCAGATAATTAGATCAAATTTTTTACTACTTTTTTCAAAAAGTTTTTGTAATTTATTTTGTTTTTTACATGCCTCCATGTATTTTTTATTGGAAACTGTATTTCCATATTTCATCATATTAATAAAAGAAGAACTAAAAAAATTTTTGCTTTTCTTTAAATGAGATTTAAAATAATAAGATAAACATTTACAATAAATTAATTGATGATAGAAGTGAGCCTCATCAAAGGCTTTGGGTAAAAAATAATCATCTATATTACACCCATTTTTTTCAAGAGTTTGACAAACCCTGACTAAACCTTTTTTTACATCACTAGACTCTAATTTACTTTTTGGACCATTCAACAAACCTATAGACCATTTTTTTCCAATCTTAGTATACCTAATTTTTTTCTTTAATTCTCTATTAATTATTGGATAATTTCTTCCGTAAACCCTCATTGATTCAAACATTAGTTTAAGATCATTTACTGATCTAGATAGCATTGATACTGTATCTAGAGTATCTGTAGTTTTTAAAACTGCAGTCCTAGGTAATAAAGCAAAAGAAGGCTTAAAACCATATATTCCTAAATAACTCACTGGTCTTGATGTAGAGCCAGCTGTTTGACTTCCTAGAGCAACTGGTATCATAAATGACGCAACCGCAGCAGCAGAACCGGACGAAGATGTTCCACAAATTCTTGAGCTATCTATAGGATTAACCGTATCTGGAGGATAATGAACACCAAATTCAGCAGTTGCAGTTTTCCCCGCTAAAATGCAACCATCATTTATCAAGCTGGTAACAACTCTTGCATCATTTCCAGGGGTATAATCCTTGAAAATTTTAGAACCAAACTCAGTTGGCATATCTGTAGTATTAAAAATATCTTTGACACCGACTGGGACACCAATAAGCTTAGGGTTCTCATCAAAATCTTTGTAATTAATTTCTTTTTGTATTTTTTTTGCTTTTTCCATAAATATATCTGAGTTAAAATATGCCCAAACATTAAGTTTATTTTCATATCTATTTATTTGGTCAACACATGCTTGTGCATATTCCACGATAGAAATTTTTTTTTTTTTCAACTCAACTAGAAATTCAGAAGCTGTTAGCCTGTTAGAAGTATTAATTCTTAAATTTTGAATATTAAGCATAATTATGGGAGTTTTTTTGCTTTACCTTCTCTTAATTCTTTTAGAATTGAAAGAAACTCATTCTCAGTATATCCAGTAATTTTTAAATAATAATCAAGTGCTTTCGGCCTTTCTGAATCATATTTTTTGGCTATTTTAAATGCTTCTTCTCTTGTCATCAGTCCTGCGCGAACATCTTGGCTAGCAAAATCAGTACTTCTACCATAACCTCGTTTGATAAACTTAGAATAGTCATGAACTCCTGGCATTATACATTCAACGCTTTTATATCTTTTAAAATTTCCCTCAACATTATCCTCTTTCCAATTGTATTCTTTTACAAGTAGATTCATTTGTCTTTCATGGTCCCAAAATAAAAAATCTCCCAAATATATAAAACTAATATTAGCTTTGTCTAATTCATGAGCTTTTGGCGCTTCAAATAAGACCATTTCTTGTTTTTCTATTTCATCTCCACAGACAGAATAAACTGAATCATTTCCATGAGAACCTGTTGCTATTTTGCAGAGGTTTGATGCTTTTCCATCTTTTAACTTTTGTTTTCCAAATGTATCTCTCCCAGAGAATTCTGCTGGTGATTCCCCAAGTACTAACAATTTAATGTTAAATTTTATTGCAACACTAAGTGGAAAAGCATGTACACCCGCATGACAATGCCAACATGAATCCCCAATCATTGAAAGAGACTTTTTTGCTAGTTTGTTTACCAAACTTCTTTTTGGGGTATACATGATGTGATCCACATCTAGTTTTTCTAGAACGTTCCAAAGATTTTCCCAACCTATCTTACTATACCAATTGTGATTAAATGTTACTGCCAAGGGTTTAATACCATAGACTCTCGTTAAAACATGTAACTGAAAAGCACTATCTTTACCACCACTTATTGGAACCATACAATCATAGTTATTTTTTGATTTTTTTTTGGCATTAATTAGGATTGATTTTAGTTTTTTCTCTCTTTCAGCCCAATTAATTTGCATTTTTTCTTCTGAAGCTATACAAGCTTTGCAAACACCAAATTCATCGAACTCAATCCCAAAAGTAGTTTCTGGCAAACAACATCTTGAGCAATATTTTAATTGTGCATTCATAAAAAAAAACTCTTATTTTTTTTCCAATAATTTACATATCAAAAGGGTGAGTTATTTCTTTTGAAAATATACAAACATTGCTGAAGTTTAGTTTCATTTGTCCTAATTGTCCATTGAGCTTTGAATATTTTTTAAATTACGAAACTTTGGTATGTCAAAAGCTGTATGTAAAAAAGATCTAATCTTTTTTAATATTTTATTTGAAAAAGGGTTGTACACTTTTAAAGCAAGATATAAATTTAAGCATTAACTTCAAAATTAATTAAATGAAAAAAGAAACAGAGTCAGCAGAAACTTATTACGATGCAGCTGCAAAAAGCTATAAAAAACTTTATAGTTTTGAGGAATTGATTGGAACTTCTATCTATCCTGCAAATTATTTTAGGCTACAAAAATTAATCAATTGTTTTCTTGATCCAAAATATAAAAGAATAATAGAAATTGGTTTGGGAGAAGGTACTCCTGCTCTAACCCTTAGTAAGGCAGGAAAGAGTGTTTATGGGTTTGACGTATCAAATAAAATGGTTAAAGAGGCTCGCCAAAGATTAGCTAAAGCTGGCGTTCCAAAAGAGAATGTAATTAGAGCAGATATTAACGATCCTGTCTCCTATATCCAGCTAATGAGTGATGGCGCCTTTGATGGCTTAGTTGCTATGGGTGTCCTTCAACATATGGAAAAAGACGAACATGTTCTTAAAAATATGGCTTCTCTTCTAAAATCTGGTGGTCGAACATTTATAATGTTTCGGAATCAATTATTCTCCCTTTTCACATTTAATAGATTAACAAAAGAATTCATCTTAGATAATCTCCTTGCAAACGTTTCAAATGATATGAAAAAAGATGTTGAAAAGTATCTAAATAAAATTTTACGGATTGATTTGCCTCCTCTACCAAAAAATGTTGTGACAACCAAAAAAGTTTTAGACAAACCTGTTTTCTCTAAATTTCACAATCCATTTGAAGTATTAGAAATGTTCAAAAGAGTTGGATTTAAGTCAGCTCGCTTACATTGGTATCATTATCATCCCGCGATGCCTTCTTTGGAGAAAAATAATGCGAAACTTTTTAAGAAAGAAGCTTTTCGACTTGAGCATGAAATGTCAAGTTGGCGAGGAATGTTCTTATGCTCTGCATTCATAGTTGAGGCAGAAAAAATTTAAAAATGGTTCGTAAAGATGAGATTAAGCTACTTTTCGACAGATTGTGGCCTATTCATCGGAGTATTACAGGCGAGGGTAATCGTCAGACTCTAAAAATACTCTCTGAATTAGTGCCACTAAAAATTCACGAAGTCCCTTCTGGAAAAAAACTTAGTGGTGGTTGGGTTGTTCCAAAAGAGTGGCGTGTAAATCATGCTTATTTGGTTGGGCCAGATGGAACAAAGATACTTGATATCAAAGACAATTTATTGCACTTATTAAATTACTCTACGGAGTACTCGGGTAAAGTTTCTTTTGAGGAGCTTGATAAACATTTATTTTCTCGCCCAGATTTACCAGATGCTATACCATACGTCACGAGTTATTATAAGGATAGATGGGGTTTTTGCCTATCTCACAATTCAAGATTATCTCTTCCAAAGGGTGATTATCAAGTTGAAATAGATACAGAAATGATAGATGGTAGTTTATCTTTTGGAGAGTTTGTAATTCCTGGTGAAAGTAAAAAAGAAATTTTTTTTTCTAGTTTTTTTTGTCATCCGATGATGGCTAATAATGAGCTTGCAGGACCTATTGTTCAAGCTTTGTTAGCAAGGGAAATTATAAAAAAAGGTAAACCATATTATACATATAGATTTGCATGGCATCCAGAAACAATAGGATCGATAACATATTTGAATATACGTGGTAAACATCTGCGTGATTCAGTAGTCGCTGGTTATGGTTTTTGCTGTGTTGGAGATGGAAAAAAATTGACTTATAAGCGCTCAAGAAAACATAGTAGTCTAGCTGATAGAATTGCAGAGGTTACATTGGAAGAATTTGAAGGAGTAAAAG
>CAYYMX010000004.1:39431-41508 GCA_964473045.1 uncultured Alphaproteobacteria bacterium
AAGAAATTCGTCCATTCAAACCATTTGATGGTGATGAAAGACAGTACTGTTCGCCAGGTTTTAATTTGCCGTATGGATGCTTTATGCATACTCCACCTGGTGAATATCCAGAATATCATTCTTCATTAGATAATATTGATTTGATAGATTTTTCAGCAGTTACAAATTTTATTACTTTTATGATAGATTGTTGTGAAAATATTGAAGTGAATAAAATTTACAAAAGAGTAGATCCATTAGTGGAACCAAAACTGGACAAATTTAACCTTTGGCCTTCTCTTGGTGTTGGTGCAGTAGGAGGCTATGAAGCTTTGAATTATGCTCTTTTATGGTTTCTTAATTATGCAGATGGAAGAGATCTCTTAGATATGGCAAAAGTTTCAGGGCAACCAATGAAATTATTAGCTGAGGCAGCTAGACTTTGTGAGAAATGTGGTTTAGTCGAAGTTGTTGAACATGGATAAAAAATTAAATCCGGAGTAACCTTAAAGTAAATTTTTTAAAATAATTAAAAACTTTCTTTTCTGTTATCCATATTTAAAAAACCTATTTCTTTTTCATATCTTTTCCAAGAATTGATTGAGCTTTTAAATATAGGCTTTCTAACCAGTAAAAAACTTGCAGTTTTTACTAATATAAATTATCTTAAACTAAATCATGTTTAATTATTATGCCCTATATAGAAAAAAATGTTCCATACAGAGTTCCGTATCAAATTTATTTAGATCCAACAAATTTGTGTAATTTCAAGTGTCATTTTTGTCCTACTGGAAATAAAAAATTATTGAAAAGTATATCCAGACCTGCAGGAATGATGAAATTTCAACTATTTGATAAATTTATTTCTGACTTATCTTACATGGTTAAAAAATACAAAAAAAAACCAGACGGCATTTTTTTATTTAAAGATGGAGAACCTACATTAAATCCAGATTTACCAAGAATGATACAGCTTCTGGATAGAAAAAATTTGTCAGATTGTGTTCACATAACAACTAATGGATCATTAATGACACCGGAATTGTCTGACAAACTTATTAATGCAGGTTTAAATGATATCAGATTTTCTGTATATGGAGTTGATGATATTTCATATTTTGCAAATGCAAGAAGAAAAATTGATTTTGATAAAATTTATGAAAATATAAAAAATTTCTGGAACATTAATAAATCCTATGGCTACCCAGTGAAAGTTCATACAAAGATCATGAATATTTTTACAGATGATCAAATTGATGAATTTAAAAAGAAATTTCAAGATATATCTTCAGAGGTCTTCGTAGAAAATTTTCATAAATGGTCAAATTCAGACAAGTGGGAAATTGAAGATAAAGAAGACCTTATAAAAAAAACAAAAGTAGATTTTATTTGTGCACAACCATTTTCAAGAATGACAATCCTCTTTAATGGAGATGTAACACCGTGTTGTGTTGATTGGTCACACGACTTAGTTGTAGCAAATATTGAAGATCACTCACTTGATTATATATGGAACCAAATGACAAATGAAATAAGAAGACAGCATATACATAATGATTTTTCTAAGGATTCTCCGTGCTTTGATTGCGATTATCGTACTAAAAGAACAAAATATGATAGAATATATAATAAGACGGGAAAACTTAACAAAATTTATAATTGCTAAGCTCTCTACATTTCTTGAAGAATTATATTTTTTTAATGTAAATTATTCAAAAATCAGAAAAGAAATTCTTGAAAGTGGTACCCCTAGTCCGACTCGAACGGACATGAACCCAAGTTCAACGGATTTTGAATCCGTGATGTTTTTCTGAAACATATGGTCAGAAAGGGTTTAAAATTACTCTCACACTTTTTACAAACCAATAAGTTTAATTTATTAATTCACTAACCTCCTTTGGAACTTTTTCATCTTTTAATAATTCAATCCACTTTTCTCCTGTATTCGAACAAAAAATTTGTATCGTTGATTTATCTAATTGACCTGCAATTTCCTCAGTTTTTTTAATGTTATTTGAAATGCTTTCACTGAATCTGATTGCATTACTTTTTAAAAAAAGAGCGAGTATATCTGATTTTTTGCCGAAGTTAATGTTTT
>CAYYMX010000005.1:0-39343 GCA_964473045.1 uncultured Alphaproteobacteria bacterium
TTCATTGATATCCTCTAAATAGTATGCAAAAATTTCCGTAGATTTTAAAGCTAGAAAATTTGCCATCTTTTCTTTCATTTTTGTTTTTATATAGGCTTCTCTAACTGAGTCGGCAAAACATCCTCCGCCTACAACTAAACTTATTTTTTTATTACTAAACTTACTTAATGAAGTTATTAATTCTTTTAGTTTTGGGTTTTCTATCCAGCTACCACCTAGTTTAATAACCCACATCACTTAATCGGATTTTTTTTTAACTTTCTAAAGTCACTATAATTTTCTTCAGAATTTCGTTCTCTGAAGATTTCAATTCCAACATTTTTTGTTTCTTTAAAAACTGCTAATTTTTTTACATTTATTGTTGCACAAATCACTCGAGGATCTTTAAAACAAATTTTTGCAATATTTTCTCCTAATGTCTCGATCAGACCTATGTGTTTTTTATTAATTAACTTCTTAATATCTGAAATAACAAATTCATATGATACTACGTTTTCAATTTTGTCCGAGGCTTTAATAATATTATCAAGAGATTCAAGAGAAATTGAAATGGAGATTTTTTGTTTTTTTTTCTTTTCATGTTCATGAATACCTATAAATGCATTTAGAACCAAATCATTGATAAAAACCTTATAAGTTTTTAAAGTTTTAGCATTCTCATTTAGATCAGATGGAACCCACGAACCAGTTGAAATTACAGAAATATTTTTGTATTTATTATTCATAATTTAAATCTTAGTTGAAAAAAAACTTAATATAAACCATAAATATAAAACTATGAAACAATTTAACACGAAATTTTCCCTGATTAAGTTTATTCTATTGTTCTTATTCTTTATTACTATTCAAAAACCTTTTGTTTTTGCGCAGCAAACCGTTGAGTTTGAAGATGACTTTTCACAAGCTATAGATGCAGAAGAAAAAAGATCAAAATGGGGAACCGAAGAGTTTAAACAAGAACTTATTAAAGAAATGTCAACTGCCAATGTTTCACTTTTTATTGATGAACATTTGCAAAAAATCACTGAACCTTCAAGAATCTATTATAAGTTTACCAAAGAATCCAGTCGAGAGGATAGTTTTGTTGGCAATGTGGTTTTAAACGTAGTCAAAGTCAATGATGATAATTCTAAACACATAACTTTTAGATATTTAAAAGGAAGGAATAAGGTAAGATTTCCTCCACAAATAGGTGCAAAAGGCAATCCAGTATTTATGCTTTTTTTTGAAAGAGATGCTAGAGATATGCAAAGATTAACTGGAGGGAATGCTCTGTTTTTTAGAAGTCGGATCCGACATACTATTGCTGCAACTGAAATAATAGACACATCAATAGAGTTTAACGGAAAAACTTTCTCAGCAAAACAAATTTCTTTTCAGCCGTTTTTAAAAACAAAATTAAAAACTAGAGTTTCCAGATACCAAACAAAAAAATTTGTTGTACTACTTTCAAATGAAATTCCAGGTTACATTTATAAGATTGAAACATATATAAAAGACCTAGAAGATCCTGACGATATGGTTAATGAAACACTTGAATATCAAGGTATTCGAACAAATAAACAACTAAGAGAAGAATATAAAAAGAGAAAGGAAGATAAAAAATCATGAAAAAAATTTTAATTAAGTTTTTTGTAGTAATAATATTAATAACTGTTGGAATTTTTCCATTTTTAACTAAATCTAATGATTTTCCAACAATTGCTAGGGCCGAATTTGTTTTTGCATGTATGAGTTCAAATGCTACTAATAGAGATTTTTTGGCTAAATGTTCATGTGCAATTGATGAAATTGCAAAAAGAATTACGTATGATGAATATGCTCAGGCTGAAACTATTGCAAGGCTTCAGTTGGGAGCAAGTCCGAGAGAAGAAGCATTCAAAAGTGTTGGAATGTCTAAAGAAAGAATGGACAAACTTTTCAGAGCTCAAGCAGCTTCTGAACTCCAGTGTTTTTAACTACTGCAATGTAACAATTTGCGAGCCTGGAAATTTTCCGGAAAACTTGAGACCTTCACTATCTTCAAACTCTATCTGTAAAGGACCTCCAGAATTAACGTAGTGGAAAATAATTGATGGATCTTCAGACAATGAGATATCCGGCGCTGCTTCTAAAATTGTCTTTCCATCTTGGCTAATCTTTATGTTATTGATAAAATGAGCAGGAATTTCTGCTCTCGTGAGCTGATTAAACTGAAATCCAGAATAATTAGGGTGACTAATAACTAATTCAGCTTTGTCTATTGAACCACGAGTGCCATTCGTTTCAATAAATTTCACTTTCATCTTGCCTAATCTAGCCATAATAGAATCCATGTCAGCTAAACTTGGTGCTGAACATCCTCCCGCTGCTTTTACAAAATTTGCAACCATATATTTTTTGTTATCACTCATTTCAGCTATTGCACGAACGTAAGTGTATTTATCAACTCTGATTCTTGTAATTAAGCTTGCATTACCAGAATTTTCACCAAAATTAAATTGACCTACAATCGGCGCTGGATTCTCGTCAACGACTAATGTCAAAGATTTCACAAAAGTTTCAGTTGTTTGGTCATTAGAAAATTTTATATTTATGGGTACCATAGCCGCATCAAGTGCTCTATATGGAGTCTCAAGCTTAAAAATATTTGTTCCATCAAATATTTTTTCATTCTCATCCATAATTAATCCTTTGACTTCGCTGTTCCACGTCACAGGCTCAGGCAAATCGTTTGAAAAACTAGAGCTGAAAAAAAATATTAGTAACAAACTAAGAAAAAAATTCCTCATAAATACAACTTATTTCAAAAAACTATATATATTCTCATTTATAATTTATGATAATAATTGAAAATAGATGATAACACAAATAAATAATAATTTGTGAAACAAAAGAAATCTTGTTATTTCTAAATAATTTCTTAGACGTCTAATAGGTTTTTTAAGCATTAAAAAAAGATTCATAAATTAATCCCAAATTATACAAAGTTATCCACAACTTTTTTCACCAAGTAAAATAATATTAAACTATTGATTTTATTTAAAAAATTCTGAATATGAATAAGAATTGATGAATTTGTTCATGTTATATTCATTTTTTTCTTGAATTTGCTTTTTTGTTCAATAATATATTTATCATAAGGATTAGAAATAGTCTTTATAAGGGAGGAAATCAAATAGACTAATACGATATCATTGTCTAAACTTTTGATCTCCTAAATTTAAGTTGGGTAGTTTCTACCCTTAATATTAACAAAAGAAAAGGAGAAATACTTTATGAGTATTTTGAAAAAAGGCCTAATCGCTTCTGCTGTTTTAGCTCTTCCATTCGCTGTAAGTGCTAATTCTAAGCTAGAAAGAATGATGGGTGATCCTAATCAATGGGTAACACAGTCTGGTGACTATGCTGGACACCGTTACACTTCGTTGGATCAAATCAACAAAAGTAATGTTGGTAGTTTAAAGGTCGCATGGTCTTTTTCTACTGGTGTTCTTAGAGGTCACGAAGGAAGTCCACTAGTTATTGGGGATACTATGTATGTACATACTGCTATTCCAAATATCGTGTACGCTTTAGACCTTAATGATGACCAAAGAATCATTTGGAAGTACAACCCTGTAAAAGGTGGTAAGTACCCAGGTGGAGAAACTATGGACAGAGTTATTTCAGTTATGTGCTGTGATAACGTAAACCGTGGTGTTAACTACCATCCAAGTGGAAAAGTCTTCTTACATGCTGCTGATACTTCAGTTATTGCATTAGACGCTAAATCAGGTAAAGAGCTGTGGGTTACTACTAACATGCACGCTGGTACTGGTAAATATGGTGTTTCTGCATCAACTGGTTCAGGTCAGCCTTATGTAATTAAAGATACTGTTGGAGTTGGTTGTTCAGGTGCTGAGTTCGGTGTTAGATGTAACTGGACTTCATATGACGTCAATTCTGGTAAAAGAAAATGGAGAGCTTACAGCATGGGTCCAGATAAGGATATGCTTGTAGATCCAAACAAAACTACCTCTATGGGTAAGCCAGTTGGTAAAGATTCAAGCTTAAAGACTTGGCCTGGTGACTCATGGAAAATTGGTGGTGGTTCAATCTGGGGTTTCTACGGTTATGACTCTAGCTTGAATAGTTTGTACTACGGTACAGGTAACCCATCAACATGGAATCCAGTTGTTCGTCCTGGTGACAACAAATGGTCTATGGCAATTAACGCTCGTAACCCAGATAATGGTATGGCTAAATGGTTGTTCCAAATGACTCCATACGATGAGTGGGATTACGATGGTGTTAACGAGATGATTCTTGTTGACATGAAAGTTAAAGGTAAAAATCGTCAAGCACTTGTACACTTCGACAGAAACGGTTTTGCTTACACTATGGACAGAGCTTCAGGTGAATTACTTGTTGCTGAAAAATATGATCCGGCAGTGAACTTTGCAACTCACGTTGACATGAAAACTGGTCGACCACAAGTTCAAGACAGATATTCAACTGCACACCAAGGTGAAGATGTTAATACAACTAACATCTGCCCAGCAGCTCTTGGTTCAAAAGACCAACAACCTGCTGCTTACGATAGAGGATCTGGATTATTCATGGTTCCAACAAACCACGTTTGTATGGACTACGAACCATTTAAGGTCGACTACGTAGCTGGTAACGCTTATGTTGGTGCTACATTATCAATGTACCCAGCTCCAGGCGGAACTCACCTAGGTAACTTCATTGCATGGGATGCTGATAAAGGTAAGATCGTTTGGTCTAACCCTGAGCCATTCTCTGTATGGAGTGGTGTTATGGCTACAGCTGGTGGAATTACTTTCTATGGTACATTAGAAGGTTACGCTAAAGCTGTTGAAAGTAAATCTGGTAAAGAACTTTTCAGACACAAAGTACCTTCTGGTATTATTGGTAACTTCATGTCTTACTCTCATAAAGGTAAGCAATATGTTGGTATCTTATCAGGTGTAGGTGGTTGGGCTGGAATTGGTCTAGCTGCTGGTCTTACTGATCCAACTGCAGGTCTTGGTGCTGTGGGTGCATATGCTGCATTAAGCAACCATATTGCTCTTGGTGGTAACTTAACTGTCTTCACTTTACCGTAGTAGAGAAACAGTAGATCACTATTTAAAAAAGCCCGGATAATTTTTCGGGCTTTTTTTTTTCAAAAAAAAAAAATAAAAAGTGTTGAGTTTATAGACTTTTTTGCAATATAAATATATATAGATTAATAATTTATTTGGAAAGAAATTATGAATGGATTTTTAAAACTTACGTTAATAGTCTTAGTATCTTTTGTTAGTTTTAAAGTATACTCTGTACCGACACCAGAAGGTATAGAACCACAATTTGATGAAGACGATAACCCAACTTACCATATTACCTATGGAGAGGGAGATAGAATTGACCCAACAACTGAAAAACCACTCAATTTAATTCAGATATATTGTAAAGGTAAGGCTGTTGACTTTGCTTCAGACGAAGATATGGAAGAATGTCGTTCAAATAAGGACTTAGTCGAAATGAAATATGGTTGGATGGACTTTTCCACTTACAAAGGTTGGAGAGCATATCATGCTGAATGCCATGTATGTCACGGCCCGGATGCTATGGGAAGTTCATACGCTCCTTCGTTGATGATGTCAGTTAAAGAAGGATTAGATTATATAGAATTTTTTACAGTCATTGCTAACGGAAGAAATGAAGAGCAAGGAGCACAAAAGGGTAATGTTATGCCTGCATTCGGTGAGAACACAAATGTTGAACCTCATATAAATGACATCTATAGGTATGTCAAAGCGAGAGCAGATGGAAAAATTAGAAGAGGAGTTAGACTCCCAAAACTACCAAAATTTAAAAAGTAAAGAATTATTAGTCAAATAAGTTTACCTTTTCTATTTATGAAAATTCTACTAATACTATTTTTAGCATTCGTTTGCTTAGGCAAATCACATTCTAGGGAAACAGCAATTGAGGCTGTTGATAAAGAAAATTTGAGAGTTTGTGGAGACCCATCAAATCTACCTTTCTCAAATGAGAATGGAGATGGATTTGAAAATGACATTGCAAAATTGCTTGGCAAAAAATTAAATATTCCAGTTGTTTACGAATATTTTCCTCAAGTAATTGGCTATGTAAGAGAGACTCTTAATAAAAAAAAATGTGATATTCTTATTGGGATCACAGCAAATAATGACTTAGTCTTAAACACTATCCCATACATGAGGTGGGCCTATGTAATGGTCTATCTTAAAGATTCAGGGATAGAGGTTGACAGACCAGATCATCCTCAACTTGCAGAACTTACTATTGGAATGCAAGCTGGGACTCCCCCAAATTTCATTGTGCAAAGATATAATTTGATGGCAAGAGTTAGACCATATAATTTAACTTACGATCCAAGAAAAGCAATCATGGGCGAATCTATGATAGAAGATATGATTGATGGTTTAATAGATATAGCTTTCATGTCAGGTCCAATTGCAAGCCATTATCTGCATAAAAAAGGATTTGACAAAAGTAAATTTGTTATGATTCCAATTGAAACAACAGATCAAGGTTGGGGCAAAATGGATTATTATACTACAATGGGTGTTAGAGATGGAGAAACGGATTGGAAAAAAAAGCTTAATAGATTTATAAAAGAGAGTCAAAAAGAAATAGACGCTATCTTATCCGAACACAATATACCGATATTAAGTTTAAAACCTGGTAAAAGAAAAAAGGTAGATGAATCAACCACAAAAGCCTTGATAAAAGGTAGAGCTCCAGTTAGATAGGGGAGTTAAATCTAACACCATACCTTCTATAAATAAATTCTGGAGGAGCTCTCCTTGCTTCTTCCGCAGCCATCGAGAAAATATCATTATGCATTGGGGATATAGAGCAAGCAGGGTCTGTATTTTTTGCATCACCAGTCAAGGCCATAGCTTGACATCTGCACCCACCCCAATCAATTTCTTTTCTATCACATGATTTACAAGGTTCAGGCATCCATTCTGTTCCTCTATATAAATTAAAAGCTTCAGAGTTTTCCCAAATCCATTTCAAACTTTGTTCTCTTACATTGTCAAACTTTAAGTGAGAAATTGTTTCAGCGGCATGACACGGTAATACATCACCCTTTGGATTCAAATTCATAAATCTTCTTCCCCATCCTCCCATACAGTTCTTAGGATGTTTTGCATAATAATCTGGGATCACATAATCAATAACTAATTTTCCTTTTAAATCAACTCTTGCTTTTTCAACAATCTTAGTTGCATGGTCTAATTGTTCAGGAGTTGGGATAAATGCTGCTCTATTTTTCAGAGCCCATCCGTAATATTGAACTTGAGCTATTTCAACCCTTTCGGCATCTAAATCTAATGCCATCTGGATAAATTTCTCTAAGTTATCAATATTTTGTCTATGAATCACACAATTGCATGTAAGTGGCAAATCTACATCTCTCACCCATTTAGCAACTTCCAGTTTTTTAGCATGACCTCCTTTATATCCACCTATCCTATCAGCATTATCCTTTTCAGTATCTTGGAAAGATAATTGGACATGCTCAAGCCCAAGTTTTTCAAGCTTGTTCAATCTATCTGGATTAAGCAAAACCCCCGAAGTAATAAGGTTGGTATATAGTCCCTTTTTAGAACAGTGTTCAACGATATCTTCAAGATCATGCCTAACTGTTGGCTCACCTCCTGAAAGGTGAATTTGATGTATTCCCATTTCAACAGCCTGATCAATAACTGAAGCCCATTCCAAAGTAGTCAGTTCTCCTGTTTTTTTTTCAAGTTGAACTGGGTTTGAACAATATGGACATTGAAGGGGACATCTATGTGACAACTCAGCTAACAAAGCCAATGGTGCTTGAATTCCATGATCAGAGGCTTTTTTTAACCCATTTCCATTTGTTTTAATCATTCTTCTATAAATCCCTTATCTGAAAGTTCTTGTAACATATCCTTAACATCAGAAAGTATGACATTTGCTGGGGCATTAAATTTTTTACTAAGCTCAGTTGAGATAATTTTTACAGTTTTTTTTCCATCAACTAGTTTAAGTATTTCAACAGCAATTTCATCAGGTTTAACAAGCCTTTCAGGAGCTAGAATTACCCACTCTTTCCTTGGTTTGTTATATTTAAACCTAACATGTTTTGGAAACTTAGGAATAATATTTTCTCTTATTTCTAATATATCAGTCATTATTTACAATTATGATATGGCGGTTTGTTTTCAATATAAGCTAACCACATGCAATCAGACATTGTCCAAAGAACATCAAGTTTAAATTGAAGAACATCAAGCATCGATTCTTGCTGTTCTCTAGTTTTATAATAATCCAAGGTTATCTCAAGGCCCATCTCTACATCTCTTCTTGCTTCTGTTAAACGCTTATTAAAATATCTAAATCCTTTTTCTTTTTCAATCCATGGATATTTTTCTGGCCAGTTATCAATACGATCTTGATGTATTACTGGAGCAAATAATTCAGTTAATGATGAACTTGCAGAAACTTGCCAAGGATTTTGTTTGGCAAAATTAATGTACGCATCTATAGCAAATTTCACTCCTGGCAAAAGGTATTTATGCATTAAAAGATCATCTCTAGGTAGTCCAACTGAATCACCAAGTTCCAACCAAGCTTCTATTCCGCCAGAATCTTTACCATTACCATCATGATCAATTATGCGCTGGATCCAATCACGCCTTATATCTCGATCCCAACAATTTGACAAAATAGCTGCATCTTTAATTGGAATTGCAACCTGATAATAAAAACGGTTTGCTACCCAACCTTGTATAGCATTTTTATCCAATTTTCCTTCATTCATAAGTATGTTAAATTCATGGTTCCTATGATAAAACCTTGATTTTTCACGAAGTTTTTCTTCAAATTCTTTCTTTGTCCATGGTTTTTTTACACTAGTCATCTTTATATTTCATTCTCACTTATTTAAAGAACAATCTCCATCCCATCAAAACTAACTTCCCAACCATTTTCTTCAGCGTATTTTCTCTCAGATGAATTTCCAAGTAAAATAGGATTTGTTGTATTGATATGTATGAATATTTTTCTTTTAACATTTAATTCTTTAAATGCTTCGATAGAACCATTTGCTCCAGAATTATTCATGTGACCCATTCTTTGGCCAGTCTTTTCACCTACTTTACTTAAAGCCATCTCATCATTTTTCCACAAGGTGCCATCAAAAAGAATCATTTTTGCACCATCAATTTTTTGAGCTAAATTTTGTGTCATTTTGGCACATGCAGGTACATAATAAAAAAACTCTTTTTCATCTTTTGAAGAAATTTTTAATCCAATAGTATCACCTTCTTTGGTGCCAAAATTCTCCCCTTTAGACTCATCTTCTAGCCACAATGCTATTTTACCAGGAACTTCAAAGGCCTCAACAAATAAACCTACTCCTTTTCTGTCTTTATTTTTTAATTCAATCTTTTCATTCATTGACATTTCACGTCTATCAACATAATCAGCATTTAAAACATTGAAAATTGAATTTGCTTTCAATACAGAATGGACCCTTTGGTGAGCATAGATCGCTAGGTTCTGTCTTTCCCTTAACGTTAAAAGTCCTGCCACATGATCCACATCTCCATTTGTTAGAACCACACCACTTATAGGACTATGTCTTAAGTCTTTTTTTGGATGCATTTGTTCATTTTTAAGAATTTGTGAGCCTAAATCTGGAGAGGCATTAAACAAAAACCATTCATCATCGTTAGCTGTTACAACTATCGATGATTGTGTTCTCGGTGAAGTTCCTGGTTCACGACTTCTTACCGCTTTGCTTACATCAGAATTACAATTCCATTGTGGTGAACCTCCACCTGCTCCAGACCCTAAAACTAAAACTTTTAACATATCTCAAATTTAAATTCATATGGTTAACAAATATTTGATTTCATATCAAAAACAACCAAAAAAATTGCCCCTCAAGCCAAATTAGACTTAAGGGGCTATCTTTTTTAGCTTAAGCTGAAATTACTTCTCAGCGCAAGCGTAAGAGTTGATTTCTAGACCAACAGCGATCTCAGAAATCATTGGTTTTGTCCAAGCCATAATTTACTCCTTTGTTATAGTTTGGATAAACCCGCAATGCGGGCTTATTTAACTTATACAAAAAAAAAATTAAAGAATTCTGATTTAGCTATTCATTTAAAATTCATTTTTGCTTTCAGTCCAAAATCAAACCTACTTAAGGTAAGATGCAATCTTTCTCGACTGATAACCTAATCTTTGTGAAGTAAAAACTGGTTCTTCACAAATGTACTCCGTCAAACGCGTTCTTTGATCAAACACTCTGGTATTCCATTCTAATTGAGATGTTGCTTCTAAAACGTCCGGATGTTTTAAATCTAATTTCTCTTTTCTATACTTACGTATACTTTTAGAAGCTTTTCCAATGGCTTCTCTAAGAGACTCTTGTCTATCAACAAATTTTAAAATGCCAACATACTGTCTTTTTCTATTATCAGAAGCCTTTTGATACAAGGCTGCAAACAAGAAAGTAAGTTTTTCGCTTTGACTAGCTTTTTTTATTAACCCAACGTAAGTATATTTTTTTGCAAAATCTTCAATGATTTTTATTCCATCATCTTCCTTAAGAATTGGATCAGATAATTTATTAACAATTTCTATAATTTCGTCATCCTTCCACCAGTCCTTTAGAGCATTTTCAATAGACGGCCCTTGCCAAATAGACTGAAGATTTAATTTTGGATTATATACTTGATCACACGGCCATTTCTTGGGTGGTTTTTCGGGAGGATTGCTAAATGAGTTTGACGCAACAGCCAAACAAAAAATTAAACAAAAAAGTCTTAGCCGAAAAAAAATCATAATATCACTCCAAAAAAATCATTTAACTACAAACTTCCCAACCATACCTTTATTTTGCAATCCTTCAATCTCAAAATCATAATCACCCGGTCTAATTGGAACAAATTTAATTTCAATTTCTCCTTCTCTCTCAAACTCAATCTCTTCTAAAACTGGCGCAACAATCTCTACTCCTTCAATTTCAATACTTCTAATCCAGATATTCCTAAAAAAATCTTCGGCTTCTAATTCATACTCTTTAAAACCCATACTAGAAATTTCTAATCTGTATGCCTTCCCGGTCTCAAGTTCAAACACTTTTTGAGACATTTCATAATCACTTTTCTCCGAACCAAGTTTTAATTCAAGTTTTTTAGCTCTAATAGATAAATCACCTTTTGCAAAAACATGACATGCAAAAAACAAGAATAAAAAGACGTACTTTGTCACTTTGCTCCTCCTTTTTTTTGTAAAGATCCTCTACCAGGATCATATCCCAATATTGACAAAAACAAAAACACTACACTAAAAATAATAATACCTAGCGCATATTCAATATTAAATTGTGAATAAAGTGAGAAACGAATTGTTTCAACTGCATAAGTAAAAGGGTTGTAAAAACAAACATAGTACAACCATTCACTTGTTTCTTCTATTTTCCACAATGGGTAAAGCGCAGAAGAGGCAAAAAACATTGGAAATATAACAAAATTCATTACTCCGGCAAAATTCTCTAATTGTTTAATTGCAGATGAAAGAAACATTCCAAGTGCACCTAGCATTAGTCCCGAAAATAAAAGGGCAGGCAAAACTGTAAAATATCCTGAGATTGGAGGTATAATTTCCCAAACCATTGCTAGAATTAGAAAAGCATAAACTTGTAAAATAGATACAAAAACTCCTGCTAGAAGCTTAGAAATAAGCAAAAACCATCTAGGAATTGGACTAACTAACATAGTTTTCATACTTCCCATTTCTCTATCATAAACCATCGAAAGAGAGCTTTGCATTCCATTAAAAAGTTGTATCATTGCAATTAACCCTGGAGCTATATAGACTTCATAAGGTATATAAGTTTCGTATGGCGGAATTATAGAGACACCTAAAACTGACCTGAAACCAGCAGCAAATATTCCCAGCCAAACTAATGGCCTAACAAGAGCAGAAAAAAATCTCTCTTTTTGGTGAACGAACCTTAAGGCTTCTCTAAGAACAATCCCATTAAAACATCTAAAATAAATAACTAAATTCACAGTCAAATTCCCACAAGTTTATTAAAAGCCTCTCTTATATTTTCTGTTTTTGTCTGTTTAACTATTTTCGAAACCTCTCCAGACTTTAAAATTTTTCCTTGATGAATAATTATTACTTTTTCACCTTTATCTATTTCATCAATCAAATGTGTTGCCCACAATACGGCTATTTTTTTTTCCTTACAAAGCTCCTTAACATGTTTGAGAATCAACTGTCTGGAATCAATGTCTAATCCCACTGTTGGTTCATCTAACAAAAGTAATTTTGGCTCGTGCAGAAGTGATCGAGCAATTTCAACTCTTCGCCTTTGACCGCCTGATAAAGATCTTATTTTTATTTTCATTTTTTCAACTAAACCTATTCGATTGATTTCCTTATCAATCTTATCTTGTGCATCTTTTTTACTTATCCCATGTAAAGAAGAATGATAATGAAGATTTTCTTTGATGCTAAGGTCTAAATCAAGAGTTGGTTGCTGAAAAACCACACCTATATTCTTAAGAGCTTCCGTTGATTGATCTCTAACATCATAACCGTATATTCTTATTGAACCAGTTTTGTTATTGTAAAGTCTTGTAATCAAAGAATATAAAGTCGTCTTACCAGCACCATTTAGACCAAGTAAAACTGTGAAATCCCCAGGACTTATTTTCAGCGTGACTTTATCAAGGACTTTAAAGTCTCCAAATCTATGAGTTACATCTTGTATTTCTAAAGCTTGCATTTTTAATTTTTAAGAGCTATTTAGCTCCAATTTATCAAGGTTATGGAGTTACAACAACACCCCAAGGAAATCTTCCTACTTTTACAGATTTTTTTACTTTTAGTTTTTCCACATCAATAATAGATACATCATTGCTAACACCATTCGTACTTAACAAAGTTTTTTGATCAGATGTAAATGCCATTTGCCAAACTCTTTGCCCAACTAGGAGATACTTAATTAATTCTTTTGTTTTTTGATCTATCACGGCAATTCTATTGGCTGGACCTAGAGCAATAAAGGTATATTTTCCATCATTGGTATGCCTTATCCCAACTGGTTGAATGCTTTCAGCATTAACACCCGGAATTTCAAAACCAATTGTTTCAGTAACTTCTTTAGAAGTTGGGTTAATAATCTTCACTGTTCCGCCAATTTCTGCTGAGACCCAAACTTCCTTATCATCTGGAGTAAACATAGCTACTCTAGGGCGCTGATCAACTAGGACATTCTCTATAATTTCAAGAGTTTTCGTATCTATAAAATGTGCCATGTTAGTTGTTTCAGAGGTATTAACAAGCACAGTGCCATCATTAGTTAAACCCATTCCTTCTGGTTCTACTCCAACTGGAATATCATCAATTATCATTTTATCATTCATATCAACAACTGTTACCATAGCATCATCCTCATTAGCTATATACAACAAGGAATCATCGGGTGAAAGAATAAAAAGTTCTGGATCTGGCCCTGAAGGTAAGTGATACTTTAATTTGAGGGTAACAGCTTCTCTAACTTCAACCCTATCGTCATCAGATGCACAAATTAAAACTAGTTTTCCATCCTTCGACATTATAATTCCTCTTGGTCTTTGCCCAACATTAATTGTTTTAATAACTTTCTGCTTGTTAATATCAATTACACTCACAGTATTATCTTTTTCATTAGTTATGTAAGCAAGGTTTGCAAAGGCACTTTCAACCAATAAAAAAGTATAAAGCAGACTTGAAATACAAAAATTTTTCATCACTTTTATAGTTGATAATGTATTATATAAATCAAAAATTACAAGCGGATTCAGGCTTGTCTTGCCCAAGTGTATCTAATTCACTAAAAGGGTGAATATAACCTTCTTGAGGAGAAACTGAAACCATGGATCGCGAAACAGCTAGTAATATTGGCTGTCTCAATTGTCCATTCCAAGATCTAAAAGACACCTTAACACCCTTATAAGCTCCTAAACCAAAATTTTCACTAAGGAGAAATTTTCTAACTTTGTCAATATCATTAGTCTGAACTCTTGTTATTGCTTCACCCAATGATCTAACTGCTGTCCAAGATAAATAATCTACCGGTGTCATCCATCTTCCACTCTTCCTCCTAAATCTATTTTGCATCTGTGTAGCTCCCCATTGCTCATGTGTTCTATGCCATGACGTAGGTTTTAATCCCTGAGTTCCTGCAATAGGTCTCGGATCCCAGGTTCTAAATGAGAAGTATTCACCAAATTCTCCTTTTTCATCTGCAATTACAAGGACATCATAATTTACTCCTTTAGTAAATATAGGTACTTCTCTTTGTGCAGTTCTTCTTAAATCTGCACCAAAATCCCATGTCCTTTCTTCCTTTATTTTTATATTAAATTTTTTAGCGGATTTTTTGAGAGCAGTGGCAAACATTCTGTCATTTTTCTTGGGCCCAACAACAAGAAACCACTTATTCCATCGTTTTTTAACTAAATATTGAGTTAATGCGTCAGAAAGCATCGAATAGCTTGGGGCAATGTGAAACAAGTTCTTTCTGCATTCTTTTTCTCTCAAAGAGTCAGCTCTAGATCTTACATTAAAAATTAAAACCTCTGATGCTTCAGGAGCTTTTGACAAAGTTAGTAGTTCTTCTCTATTTAAATCAGCTACAAAAAACTTATGTCCAGAATTAGTTAATTTTTTAAATTCGTCTAATAAATCTTCTTCTAAAGAAATCTTATGAAACTTAACTTTATAATCATGCCCCAAAAACTGTCCTGTAGTTAAATTATCTTCAATTGCTATATCAACACCATAGAAACCTTCATCATCCAAGATTGGATCAAGATTAGATAAAACTGGCAGAACCTTTCTTTCTTTTGTTATAAAGACAATGGTTGTATTCAAAAAAATTTCCTTGGAAAATTTTTTTAAACCACGCTTTTCTCTAACCTCAAGTCTCTCTTGATCAGCCTTTTTTCTCTCTTCAATCTGCTTAATTGATAGTTCTCTAGCTTCAATAGAAACATACAAAAAAATTAGTACTAATAAAAACAATTTAAAAAATATCTTTTCTCTCATAATTTTCCCCACTATAAATAAATTTAAGAAAAAGTTAATTAAAAAATTTACATGAAAAAAAAAGATAAGCTTTCCACATCAATTATCAAGGAGGGAGTTAAAAGAACCCAATATCAGGAAACAAGTGAACCTATTTTTTTAACTTCAGGATTTGTTTACAAATCTGCTGAAGAGGCTGAGGATGCATTCAAAGAAAAAAAAGATAGATTTATGTATTCTAGATTTGGAAACCCAACTATTGAAACACTTCAAAAGAGGCTTGCAACAATCGAAGGTTCTGAGTCGTGTTGGGCAACATCTTCTGGAATGGCTGCTGTTTTTGCAATCTTCATGTCATGTTTAAAGAACGGAGACAGATTAGTTTCGAGTAAAGCTTTATTTGGTAGTTGTCATCATATAATAACTAAGATTTTACCAAATTTTGGGATAGAAATTGAGCTGGTAGATGGTACTGATTTAAATGCCTGGGAAAAAGCCTTAAAGAAAAAAACAAAAATTGTTTTTTTTGAGACACCTTCTAACCCTTGTCTAGATCTAGTTGATATTGAAGCGGTATCCAGACTTTCTCATAATTCTGGAGCAATGGTTGTAGTAGATAATGTTTTTGCAACACCAATTTTGCAAAAACCTCTTAAATTTAATGCAGATGTAGTAATGTACTCAGCCACAAAACACATTGATGGCCAAGGCCGTGTCTTAGGAGGAGCAATTTTAGGTACCAAAGACTATTGCAAAAATACTATTAAGCCATTTATTAGAAACACTGGTCCATCAATAAGTCCTTTTAATGCATGGGTTTTGTTAAAAGGTTTGGAAACTCTCGAACTTAGAGTAAAAAAACAAACTGAGAACACAAAAAAAATTTTAAAATTTTTAAAAAAAAATGATTTTATTGAAGAAATAAACTATCCAATGATGGAAACTTTTAAACAATATGATTTAGCAAAAAAACAAATGGTTGATGGAGGTTCAATTATTTCTTTTACTTTAAGGTCATCCAAAAAAAATAAAAAAAAATCAACATTTAATTTTCTTAATAATTTAAAAACAATTAAAATTTCTAATAACCTTGGAGATACTAAGTCACTAATAACCCATCCCGAAACAACTACGCATCAT
This sequence comes from uncultured Alphaproteobacteria bacterium, assembly GCA_964473045.1. Lineage (GTDB taxonomy): Bacteria > Pseudomonadota > Alphaproteobacteria > Methylaequorales > Methylaequoraceae > CAYYMX01. Next base: position 16,231 of record CAYYMX010000005.1, read on the forward strand.
AGATTAACCGAAAACGAAAAAAGAAGTTTACGTATTACAAAAAATTTGGTTAGACTGTCGGTAGGATTAGAAGATCCTGATGATCTTATTGAGGATATTAGAAATAGCTTAAAAAATCAAATTTAAAGAATTAAAACTATTTATTTATGAGAAAAAAACATAAAGTTACTGTTTTTGTAAATCCTATATATTTAGAGGATCATTCTGATCCTGCCGAAGACACTTATTTATGGGCATACAAAGTAAAAATACAAAATAACGGAAAACGAACTGTAAAATTAATTAGTAGGCATTGGAAAATTTTTGATTCCAATGGAAATCATAGAGAAGTTAAAGGAAAAGGAGTTGTTGGCGAACAACCAGTTCTGGAACCAGGTGAAGTTTTTGAATATACTAGTGGAACTCCTTTAAAAACCAGTTCTGGAATAATGCATGGAAGCTATCAAATGCAAAATTTTGATGGGGAAGAATTTGAAGTTGTAATTCCTCCTTTTTCTCTAGACATACCGGATCAGAAGAAAAACCTTAATTAAAATGAATGACCTAAAATCTTCTTTATTTGTAATAGGAAATTTATTAATTTTCTTTTCCCTTTATGCACTAATACCTGGAATATTTGATTATTACAATGAAGGAACCGACTGGGTTGTTTTTTTCGTCATGTCAATTTTATGTTTGTTTTCCGGATTAAACGTCTCACTTATCTTTAAAAAAAAAAATAAAGATGTAGAAATATTATCTGCCTTTTTACTAACATTAATTTCTTGGGTAGTTTTAACAATTATCGGATCTGTTCCATTTTATTTGGGAACTCCAAATCTAAGTTTTATTAATTCTTTTTTTGAATCAATGTCTGGATTAACAACGACTGGAGCAACAATAATTCAGAATCTTGATACAACTTCTAAATCAATACTTCTTTGGAGGGCTATGCTTCAATGGTTAGGTGGAATAGGAATAATAGTTATTGCCATAGCTATTTTTCCAATCTTAAAAATTGGTGGCATGCAGCTTTTACAAACAGAATTTAGTTCCAAAGAAGAAAAAATTCTACCACGAACAACAAAAATAGCTACAGGTATTGGTTTAGTTTATTTGATTTTAACCTTAAGCTGTGCTCTTTTGCTATTTACTACTGGCTTGGGAATTTTTGATAGTATAGCACATGCAATGACAATTATAGCTACTGGTGGATTTTCTACCAAAGATATGTCTATAGGGTTTTTTGATTCTGTGTATACAGAAATAGTCACAATAATTTTTATGATTATTTCATCTCTGCCATTTATATTACTCTTTCAAGCTATGCAGGGCAAAGTCACTGATTTGTTTAAAAACTCTCAGGTTCACTTTTTTTTGTCACTTATTACGTTAATAATTTTAATTGTTTCTTTTTGGCTAAAGACATTTTATGAAGTTGATTTTTTGCAATCTCTTAGAATTGCTGCTTTCTCAGTTGTTTCAATATCAACTGGAAGTGGTTTTAGCACTTATGATTTTAGTGTTTGGGGTACATTCACTACCTTATTATTTTTGTTTCTCATGCTAATTGGAGGATGTTCCGGATCTTCAAGCTGTGGACTCAAAATTTTTAGAATACAAATACTTTTAAAAACGTCCTTAACACTAATAAAAAAAATAATTCAGCCACGAGGAGTCTTTATTCCTTCATACAATTCTCGGGAAATTAACGAAGAAGCCCTTAACTCTGTAACTGGATTTTTCTTTTTATATATTTCTTTTTTTGGCATCTTAACTCTAATTCTAGCATTTGATGGACAACAAATACTTACAGCCCTGTCTGGAGCTGCAGCAGCCATAGCTAATGTTGGACCTGGACTAAATGAAATAATTGGTCCAAGTAGCAACTATTCTAGTATAACTGACTTTTCTAAATTGTTCTTATGCCTTGCAATGCTCATTGGTAGACTAGAGTTGTACCCAATCTTAATCCTATTATCTCCATTGCTATGGAGAAGATAATATTTTTAATATTCATTCAAACACCAGAGTAGTATGGCTTGGTGAGCGTACAGTCTATTCTGAGCTTCATTCCACACCAATGAATTTTCACCATCTATAATATCATCAGTTACTTCCATACCTCTATGGGCAGGTAAACAATGTAAAAAAAAAGTATCTCTTTTAGTTTTTTTCATAATACTTTGATTTATTTGAAAATTTTTAAATTTTTTTATTCTTTTAGTATCTTTCTCCATTCCCATAGAAACCCAAGTATCTGTAACAATCACATCTGCATCCAGAACAGCGTCAGTGGGATCTTTAAAAAGTTTTATTTTTTCATTGTTAATTTTCTTTAGATTTTTTTTTGGAGGAAAACATCCATCAGGACAAGAGATATTAAAGTTAAAATTAAAGTGGTTAGAAGCATGAATCCAAGAATTACAAACATTGTTACCATCTCCAATCCAACAAATATTCAACTCATTTAGTGATTGAAACTTTTCTTCCAATGTCATTAAGTCTGCTAAAATTTGACAAGGATGACTTGTGTCCGTTAGACCATTAATTATTGGTATGGATGAAAAATTTGTTAGATCATAAAGTTTTTTCTCATCTGATCCTCTATACATAATAATATCAACATACCTGCTAAGAACTTTAATAGTATCCTGAATTGACTCTCCTCTCCCCAATTGAGTATCAGCCTGATCCAGCACAACAACATCACCATCAAGTTGTTTCATTCCAACTTCAAATGACACTCTTGTTCTAGTCGAAGGTTTTTCAAAAATCATTGCTAAAATTTTTTTTTTTCTAAACTTTTTTAATCCATAATTTTTTTTTAAATCATGACTTTTTGATAAAATTAACTCTACTTCATCTTTTTCTAGTTCATTTAAATTTAAAAAATGTCTAATTTTTTTCATTGTTCTATAATTCTGAAAAAGCTTTATCAATTTTTTTAATAGCTTCCTCAACATGTTTCATTTCTAATATAAGTGGTGGTAACATTCTAATAACATTTTTACCTGCTTTAACAGTTAATAGTCTGTGCTTGTTTAAAGCTTTTATTAAAATCTCATTTTTTTCTTCCCCCTCAAGACCTACCATCAAACCAATTCCTCTTACTCCAGAGACAAGTTTTGGGTATTTAGCAACAATTTCTTTTTTCAACATTTCACGCAAATTATAACCAGTTTCTTTCACGTGATCTAAAAAATCTTTCTTTAAAATATAATTTAAAACAACATTTGCTACTGCCATTCCAAGAGGATTTCCACCAAAAGTTGAACCATGCGAACCAGGTTTCATAGTCTTAGCCGTTTTTTCATCTAACAAAAGTGCTCCTATTGGAAATCCTCCTCCAATACCCTTAGCTAGAGCAACTATATTTGGTTTTAATTCTTTAACCCATTCTAGTGCAAGAAATTTACCAGTTCTGCCAACTCCACATTGCACCTCATCAAAAAAAAGTAATAGGTTATTTTCTTTAGCAATCTTATTTAAACCTTTAAGATAATCTTTTGTTGCTGGATTAATGCCGCCTTCCCCCTGAATGGTCTCAATCATTATACCAGCAGTGTGATCATCAATGTTTTCTACTATTTTTTGGAGATTATTAAATTCAACCTGTTTAAAGCCTTGAAGTACTGGTTCAAAGCCATCAACAAGCTTACTTTGACCACTAGCCGAGATTGTTCCAATAGTTCTCCCATGAAAGGACTCTTTAGCACAAATTATTTTGTATTTATTAAGTTTTCTTGAGCTAAAAAATTTTCTTATAACTTTTATGCCGGCCTCTACGGCTTCAGCACCAGAATTACAGAAAAAAACACTTGATGCAAATGAGTTTTTAACAATTTTTTTTGCAACTATTTCTTGACCTGAAATCTTAAATAAATTTGAGCAATGCCAAATTTTTTCACCTTGTTCCTTAAGAACTGAAACTAATGCTGGATGACTATGACCTAAACTATTAACACCTATTCCGCTGGTAAAATCAAGATACCTCGTCCCATCAGCTGTGTACAAATAAACTCCATCACCATGGTCAAACTCTAAGTCTAAGGGATTATAAACACCTAGAACACTCATAATCAATTCTTTAAACCGTATCCTTTTTTAAAAACATAAATTGTACAAGCTAAAAAAAATAAATTTCCTAAAAATAAAATAGTCATTCCAACTAGAATATTACTATCACTATACCCAATAAAACCATATCTGAAACCATCAATCATATAAAAGAATGGATTCCAATTTGCAACAAAACCCCAAAATTCAGGCAATCTATCAACGGTATAGAACGTTCCCGAAAGAAATGTTAAAGGAACAATTACAAAATTTGTAACCGAGGCCATATGATCAAACTTTTCTGACCATATTCCGCATAAAATACCTAGTAAAGACAATAACAAGGATGAGGAGAATGCAAAGTAAAGAATATAAGCCAAATTACTGACTTCAATGGTTGGTAACATCAAGTAAATTGTAATGCCAACTGAAATACCTACCATTAGCCCTCTTGTCATTCCACCAAGAGCATAAGAAAAAGAAAGTTCAAACTCAGAAAGAGGCGGCATTAAAACGTCTACTATATTTCCTTGCACCTTTGAAATAAGTATTGATGAAGAGGTGTTAGCAAATGCATTTTGCATAATTGCCATGCATATTAATCCTGGCGCTAAAAACTCAGAAAATGAATAATTTTCAGTACTCAAGAAATCTCTATCAATTGAAATTACAAAAATTAAATAAAATAAAGATGTGGTAATAGCAGGAGCCAATATTGTTTGGACGAATACATTTAGAAATCTTTTAACTTCTTTCAAATATAGTGTGTAAAAACCTACCCAATTAAAACCATTAAATTTTCTTATTTTATGATTATCCATATATATATAGTATTCTAGTTTTATAAATAGGTTACAAGGAAAATGATCACCGAATATTTTGCCAAATATTGTTCATACTATTTATCAAGATATTCTGTTTCTAAAAAAAAATTTGAGCATATATTAAAAAAAAAAATCACCAAGGACTTTTTGCAAAAAAAAATAGATAAAGAAAAATACAAGTTTTATTTGCGTGAAGTTGAAAATGTAATAGAACATTACAAAAAAGCTGGTTTATTTAATGAGACTAGGCTAATAGATTTAAAAGTAGAAAATATGGTGGATAAAGGATATTCTGCAAAAAAAATTTATTATGTTTTAACAAAGAATTTCTTTCCAAAAGAGCTTATTGAATTAAAAATAAGCAAACTAAAAAATTTGGAGGAACAACTAATTCAAAATTATTTAAAAAAATTGGGGATTTTAAGAAAATTAGAAAGTCATTTAGAATTTAAAAAAGAAAATTTTGACAAAATTCTAAAAAAATTGATACAACAAGGCTTTAGTATTCAAACTAGTTTAAACTTTTTAAAAAAATATGGATTTAACAAAGAATTTTAGTGATTTTTTTTTAGAATTCCCAAACTTGATTAATTTCAAAATTGTGGATGGCAATCTTTCCAAAATATTCATATCCTTACTCATTTTCTTTTCTTTTTTTATTTTTAGAAATATTTTTGTACAATTAGTTAGAAAAAAAATTGGCTTCTTTTTTTCTCCTAAAGCCAAAAGTTCTAAAATATTTCTTAAGTCAATCGATGGCCCTCTAAAATTCTTTCCAATAGCATTAGGCTTTTTTTTTGCGTCAGGCTTCTTAGAGGTACAGGGAAAAATTTACATTTTTTTTGAAAATATTAATCAATCATTTTTTACAGTTTTATTTTTTTGGTTTTTTCACCAAATAATTAGGCCAATCCTCTTGAAAATTGAAAATATAGAAAAAATTTTTACTACGGATCTAATGGATTGGATAATAAACTCATTAAAAATCTTAATAATAGTTCTTGGCATATCTGCAGTGTTAGAAATTTGGGGGATTAGGGTTGGTCCTGTAATTGCTGGCCTAGGATTATTTGGTGTCGCCGTAGCTCTAGGAGCTCAAGATCTTTTTAAAAACTTGATATCAGGGATTTTAGTCCTTATAGAAAAACGCTTTAAAAAAGGTGATGTAATTATCATCTCTAATGTGATTGAAGGAACTGTTGAAAAAATCGGATTTCGTTCAACTGCAATAAGGAGATTTGATAAATCCTTATGTTTTATTCCCAATGCTCAATTTGCAGAAAACGCTGTAACAAATATAACTAAAATTACTCATAGGAGGATAAACTGGATTATTGGTCTTGAATACAAAAGTACAGTTGATCAATTAAAGAAAATTTGTAAAGATATTGAACAGCACATAAAAAATAATAAAAAAGAATTTTTTGTTTCTGATTCTACACCTGTCATAGTTAAGGTTGATGCATTTGCAGCTAGTTCCATAGACGTACTTATTAGGTGTTTTACAAATACAAATGATTATCAAGAATTTTTGACTATTAAAGATAGCTTAGCAATTGATATTAAAAAAATTGTCGAAAAAAGAAAATGTGCTTTCGCATTCCCTTCTCAATCATTATATATTGAGAAAAACAATTAAAATTTAACTAGGGTTTAGTAGCAAAATTTTTGATTTTATCATCAAACATTGACCAAACACCATCTTTTCCTTCCCAATCTCCAGATGTTGCAACTTTTGAATACTCAGTTGCTCTAGCCTCAAAAAAATTAGCATGCTCTACGCCGTTAAGTATCTCAGTTAACCAAGGAAGTGGATGTTTTTTTATCCCAAAAATTGGCTCAAAGTCTAATTGTCTAAGTCTCCAATCTGCAATATATCTGATATAGGTTTTAATATCAATTGGTGTCATTCCTTCGACTGAACCCATCTCAAATGCCAAATCAATAAAATTATCCTCTAATTCAACAACTTTCTCGCAACACTCAATGATGTCTTTTTCTAACTTTGGACTCATACATTCGGTTTCTTTTACAAACTCATGAAAAAGTTTAATCATACCCTCACAATGCAAAGATTCATCCCTTACTGACCAAGAGACAATCTGACCCATACCTCTCATTTTATTATGCCTAGGAAAATTTAAGAGCATTGCAAAACTTGCAAACAATTGAAGACCTTCTGTAAAACCACCAAACATAGCCACCGTTTTAGCGATTTCATGATTTGAATCAACAGTAAATTGCTGCATATAATCATGCTTATCAGCCATTTCTTTGTATTTAAGAAATGCAGAGAACTCTGTATCTGGCATTCCAATAGTTTCTAAAAGTAAAGCATAGGCGGCAATATGGATTGTTTCTATGTTCGAAAAAGCTGACATCATCATTTTTACTTCAGTTGGCTTAAAAACTTGAGAGTATCTTTCCATATAATTATCATTAACTTCAACATCAGATTGTGTGAAAAATCTAAAGATCTGTGTTAAGAGATTTCTTTCATTATCATTCAACTTAATTACCCAATCTTTACAGTCTTCTCCCAACGGAACCTCCTCTGGCATCCAATGAACTTGTTGTTGTCTTTTCCAAAAATCATATGCCCAAGGATACCTAAAAGGCTTATACGAATGAGAAGATGTAAGCAATCCTGGTTTTTTTTTTATTTTTTCTAAATTTTTCATACTTTTAAAATTTTATCAATGACATGATAAACATTCCTCATAATCAGTTTTTTCTTCATTTATTTCTTTTGCAGGCCAGTTTTTAGTATTATCTCCTTCTACCCCGGCATAACTTGCCCTTTGCACAGATTTTGATCTAAGGTAATACAAACTTTTTATTCCTAACTCCCAAGATTTCCAATGCAACATCATTAAATCCCATTTGTCAATATCTGCAGACAAATACAAATTGATAGATTGGCTCTGACATATAAATGGAGTTCTGTCTGCAGCCATTTCAATGATCCACCTTTGATCAATCTCAAACCCAGTTCTAAAGAGAGATTTTTCATCCTCTGACAATTCAGACAAATGAGCTACAGAACCATCATTCTCAATAATACTCTGCCATATTTTTTCATTATTCAAGCCTTTAGAATCAAGTAAATTTTCCAAGTATTTATTTTTCACAGTAAATGAACCTGACAGTGTTTTGTGTGTGTATATGTTAGCTGGTATAGGCTCAATACAAGCGCTAGCACCTCCGCAAATAATGCTTATAGAAGCTGTCGGTGCAATAGCTAACTTATGACTAAACCTTGCCTTGATATTTTTTTCATTAGCATCAGGACAAGCACCTTTTTCCATCGCTAATAAGACAGAAGCCTTATCAGCCTCTTGTTTTAAATATTTAAAAAATTTAATGTTCCAACTCTTAGCAAGTGTGCTTTCAAATGGTATCCCTTTTTTCTGTAAAAAACTATGAAAGCCCATGGCTCCTAATCCAACAGATCTTTCCATTCTAGCTGAGTAAGCAGCATTACTCATAGATTCAGGAGCATTTTTTATAAAATCATCGAGAACATTATCTAAAAACCTCAGAACATCTTCTATAAACGTTGGATGGTTAGACCATTCATCCCATTTCTCTAGGTTTACTGAAGAAAGGCAACACACAGCCGTTCTTTCTTTTCCATGGTGATCGGTTCCAGTATGAAGCATTATTTCACTACATAAATTTGAGGTCTTCACTTTAAGGCCACTATCTCTTTGATGTTTTGGCATGCTTTTGTTAACAGTATCAACAAAAACTAAATATGGTTCACCAGTTTGCATTCTGGTTTCCAAAATTTTCTGCCATAATTCTCTTGCATTAACTTTTTTTAAAGTTTCATTAGTCTTAGGACTTCTTAATGAAAATTGCTTGTTATGTTTTACACATTCCATAAACTCATCTGTGATGTTAATGCCATGGTGAAGATTCAAACTTTTTCTGTTAAAATCACCAGATGGTTTTCTAATTTCTAAAAACTCCTCTATTTCTGGATGATGGATATCTAAGTAACATGCTGCAGATCCTCTTCTCAATGACCCTTGAGAAATAGCAAGGGTTAATGAGTCCATAACTCTTACAAAAGGAATTATTCCTGAGGTTTGACCTGATTTTTTTACTGACTCACCAATTGATCTTACATCTCCCCAGTAAGTTCCAATACCTCCTCCATTAGAGGCAAGCCAAACATTTTCACTCCAGGTTGATAATATACCATCCAAACTGTCTTGCACTGTATTAAGAAAACATGAAATAGGAAGACCTCTTTTAGCACCTCCATTTGACAATACTGGTGTTGCAGGCATAAACCAAAGGTTGGAAATGTAATCGTAGATTCTCTCTGCATGATCATTATTGTCTGAGTATTTTTTTGCGACTCTCGCAAACATTTCTTGAAATTTTTCATTTGGAAGAAGGTATCTGTCAATTAACGTTGCTTTTCCAAAATCAGTTAATTTTTTATCTCTTGAATAAATTGGCTGTACTTTATTATCAGTATTAAACTTTTTCTCTGTATTTTCTTTTTTCTCTAAAGTCAGTAATTCTAATGAGTTTGATGAAGTCATAACAGCCATTCCTACAAAAGTTTATGATAACACAATATATAGTAATGAATCACTTTTTATTGTCAACCAGTAGTAGAAAAGATTTTGTAATTTTGATTTGTGTCAAGTCAACAAGTAATTAATTTCTTTTCTGGCGTGCCCGGAGAGAGTCGAACTCCCAACCTTCTGATTCGTAGTCAGATGCTCTATCCAATTGAGCTACGGGCACAAAAAAAAATAAAAAAAGATATTAAGTCATAACCTAAAATGCTAATGTTTTTAACTTGATTGTTTTTTTTTGTTTCTTTTAAATTTTTTATAAGTAATATGTATCTATTAAAACCATAAAATTGTAACAATTATATAGCTATATAAATAATGATAAAGAATACTTATAAATATATACTGATAACTTTAACTTTCCTATTATCATCTTGTGCAGGAGTTCAGGACTATGTTTTCCCTTCTCTGTCTGATGAAGACGTAGCGTCTCCTCCTGCCTTAGAAGATACACCCACAATGGATGCCGTTCAACAAGAGGCTGTCCAGCAACCAATACCCCCATCACAATACGCCCCCCCTCCAGTCCAACAAGTCCAGCAAATGGATACTGGACCAACAGGAACTTTTGTTGGTGGTAAGATTAATCAATTTAGGAGCGATTTAACTAGTATACAAGGTGCTATTTCCTCGCATAACAATGATTACCTTAGATTTAAGGATTTAGTTGACGAACAAACCTCAGTCTATCAGGGCCTTTCGAGTGCAATAAGGTCTAGGCTCCAAATTGGAACAACTCCTGGCAACCCAATTCTTGTTGGACAATGGAATGATGCTCAAAGAGCCTTAGAAGATATTCAAAATAATGTCAATAATTTGCAGATAGTGAACAATAGGGTTACAGCTGATGCTGCATTGATTGTTCATTTAAAAAATGCAATAGATTCAAGTTTTTTCATCTCTGGTGCAATTGATGAAGATCATAATCAGTTAAAAGTTTTGAAAGACGATGTTGAAAGAACAAAAGTGCTTTACGATAGACTGATGAATGAGCTGGAATCAAAGATAAGTAGAGAGATACAAATTCTTAATGACGAAAGAGAATATATGAAAGAGCTTGCTGAAGACGTTGAAATTGGAAAATTTGGAACAAGAGTATCAGCTCCACCCGCTGGTGATAAAGACAATCTAAGCTCTAGTAAACCAAAAGAACCTCAAGCAGCTCCATTAAATTATGACAATGCTATTTTAGTTATTAAATTTGATGATAATAATGCAGATTACTCATCTGCATTATTTGATTCGATTTCTGCGGCGCTTGAACAAATACCTTCTGCTAGTTTCGAAATAGTAGCTGTTAGCCCAACAGGTAGAGCAAGTTTTTCGGAAAAAGCTAGAGATAGGGCTACAGAAGTTTTTACAAAAGTAACAGAGATGGGAGTGCCTTCTGATAGAATTTCCTTAACTTCTTCTAATAGCACTTCAGCTGTGGCTGAAGAAGTTCACATATACCTCAAAAATTAGCACACAACTAACTTTCTATTAACCAATCTAATCTTTCTCTTTAATTTAATATTATCAATTAGCCTTACATCGTCTATGTTTACAGAAACAAAAATTCTTGCTACACAAGGTTTTTTATCAATCTTTTTGAATGAAATTTCATTTAGAACTTCAAGATAATTTACCTTTTGAATCCCAGAATCTAGCATTTTCCTTTTAAAAAAATCAATTCCAGACAACTCTAATCCTCTTTTTAAAATCTCCTCAGAAATTTTAGTTAATGTATTGAAAATTACTTTCATTTCAGATTTTTTTTTATTAATTAACTTATTTCTTGATGATAGAGCCAACCCTTCTTCATCTCTAACTGTTGGCGAAATAATTACTTGGGTTTTGAAATGAAAATCTTTAATTAACTTTTTTATTAACATAATTTGTTGATAATCTTTCTCCCCTAAAAAAAGAGTATCTGGATTTATTAAAGTCAAAAACTTTTTCATAACCGTTGCCACTCCTTTAAAGTGACCAGGTCTATCTATTCCACACAAAACATTAGAAATATCGGACACATGAACATTTGACAAATTAGTAGAAACAAAGTCCAGTTCAGGTATGAAAACTATATCCACATTTAAACTATTTAGTAAAAGCAAATCTTCTTTTAAGGTTCTAGGATATTTTTTGTAATCATTTCTTTCATTAAACTGCAAAGGATTAATAAAGATTGAAACTAAACACAGTCCACTTTTTTTTTTAGCTGATTTTACAAGACTTAAATGTCCATTATGTAAGTTACCCATAGTAGGTACAAAGTTAATCTTTTTTTTTAGTTTTTTAGAAAGTTCTAAAAATTTCAATAGTGAATCAGTTCTTTTAACTAATTTTGTCATTTGTAACAATGATCTTTAGTTGGGTATTTCTTTTTTTTTACATCTAAAGAAAACTTACTAATTGCATCATCTATCTTTTTCTTCACATTAGAATATTTTTTTAAAAACTTTGAATTGAACTCGGTCATTCCTATAACATCTTCCGTAACAATTATTTGTCCAGAACATTTAGGAGAGGCTCCTATACCAATGATGGGAACTTTTGCCTTTTTAATCAGCTTATCAACTAGAGTTTTTATTGTACATTCAATTACTATACAAAACACACCTGCTCTTTGCAAAAGTTCAAGATCTTCAAAAATCTCAACTTTTTCTATTTTTTTTTTTCCATAAACTGTGTAATTACCATTTTGTAATTGTGGCAACATTCCAATATGTCCCATAACGTTAATTTTATTTTCTGTTAAATACTTAATAATATCAAAAATTAGTTTTCCTCCTTCAAGCTTTACTGCAGAGGCTCCAGATTCTTCGAGTATTCTTTTGGCATTTTTAAGCGCCAGATATTTCGATCTTTCATAAGAGCCATATGGCATATCAACTACAACTATTGAGTTCTTAGAGTTTTTCACCACTGCAGATGCATGATTAATCATCATATCCAAAGTTACACCTCTTGTGGAGTTAAAGCCATATAACACTGGACCAACTGAATCACCAACTAAAATTATATCTGCATATTTATCAACTATCTTCGCAATTGGAGCTGTATAAGCTGTAAGGCAAAGAATTGGTGTTTTAATATTCTTTAACATTTTAAATATTGGTTTCTTTTTTTTTAAGTTTAAAATCAAATACTACCTAACTATAATTTTTTTTTAAATAAATGAAAATTAAAATTAACCACACTTCTTAATGAGAAAAAGAATAAAAGTTTTTACAATTTTATTTTTCTTTTCATTAGCATTAGACATAAAGTGCAATGAATTAAGCCCAGCAATTGAACCCGAAGCTAATTCTGAAAAGTTGGGAAACAAATCCCGATCAACCACTGCCAAAAATTTTATAATTGTAACAGCAAATGATTATGCAACCCAAATTGGGTACAATATATTAAAAAAGGGTGGAACAGTTGCTGATGCTGCAGTTGCAGTCCAGTTAATATTAGGTCTAGTTGAACCTCAATCATCTGGAATAGGTGGAGGAACATTTGCTACTCTTTATCACAAAGAATCTAACAAAGTCTTTTCATATGAAGGAAGAGAGAAGGCGCCGAAAAAAATCCCAAGAGATATTTTTTTAGATCAAACTGGTACTCCAAAAAGATTCTTTGATGCTGCAATAGGCGGTGCGTCAGTGGGTGTTCCTTCAACGCTAAAAACATTACATCAGATGCATAATGACTTTGGAAAATTAAAGTGGGAGGATTTAATTTTGCCAGTTATAAAATTTTCTAAATCAGGTTTTATTTCACCTAATAGATTAAAAAATGCACTGGACAAAGAAAAGTTTTTGTTTGATCTTTATCCAAATTCTATTTTTAAACAAATAAAATTTTATCCTAACAAAGAATTCAAAAATACAAATTATACCAAAACACTGAAATTAATTTCAAAGAATATAAATAATTTTTATGAAGGTGAGCTAGCAAAAAAAATTGTCAGTGAGGTTGAAAATTCAGAAAGAAACCCTGGATATTTAAATTTGGATGATTTAAAAAATTATAAAATCGAAAAAAAAGATTCATTATGTCATCGATTGAAAAATAAATTTTTGATTTGTGGCCCTAACCTCCCATCATCAGGAACGATTTGTGTAATTCAGGCATTAATATTATATGAAAGCTTTTACTTTGAAGAATTAAAAGCCAAAAATCGTTTAAAACCAGATTTAAACAATATTTTGGAAATTTTAGACTTTGTATATTTCTTGAGAGATTCAGAATTAGCTGATGACAAATTTGAAACCATTAATGTTAACATGCTATTAGATGAGGGTTTTCTTAGAAATAAATTTGAGTTTTATCAAAAGAATAAATTAAAAAAGAATGTTATAAACTTCAAAGAAATTTTTAATTCTACTAGTCATTTTAGCCTTGTTGATAAATATAATAATGTCTTATCAGTAACTTCTAGTATTGAAAGCTCATTTGGGTCAAGATTATTTGTAGAAGGGTTTTTTTTAAACAATCAACTGACAGACTTTTCATTCAAAGTTAAAGATAAATTAGGTAACCCGCAAAAAAATAGGCCTTCTGGTGGGAAAATGCCTTTAAGTTCAATGGCTCCGTTAATAATTTTTAATGAAAATGATCATTTTTTTTTGACAGTTGGCTCTCCTGGTGGAAAAGCCATAATTTCATATATTGCTAAAGTATTGTTAGATGTATTATATCTAGATTTAGAACCAATGTCTTCAATCAGCAGCCCAAATTTCATTAGGATTCAAGGAAAAACTTTTGTTGAAAATGAAGAGCTAAATAAGAATTTAATTGAAAAAGGAACGGTTAGACCTTTAACAAGTGGGCTAGCAATTATAAAAAGACATAACGGGTATTTTTCTGGGTATGCGGATAATAGAAGGGATGGTAATGTGAAAGGAGATTAATTTTTGAATTTACAATTTCTTTTGTTTTGATATAAACAGAAAAAAAGCATGAGTTTTATATGAAAAGAACATATCAACCAAGTAATATAGTAAGAAAACGTAGACACGGGTTCAGATCAAGAATGTCAACAGCTGGTGGAAGAAAAATACTTATCAGAAGAAGAATTAAAGGTAGAAAAAAACTATCTGCATAATAAAAAAAAATTCGTTTCACTTAGAAAAAGGATAGATTTTTTATTTGTAAGAGATAATGGTTTTTCTCACCAAGGTGAATTTGTGATTCTTAACTATCTTCAAAAAAAAGCTGTTAAAACGAGAATCGGTTTTACCGTTACGAAAAAAATGGGTAACGCTACCAAAAGAAATTATATCAAAAGGTTAATTAGAGCAATCTTGATAAAAAATCATAGCAAAATACCAGACAATTTTGACATGGAAATAATACCAAAAAAACAATTTTGTGAAATTAAATTTACAAAAGTTGAATCTGATATCTTAGATTTATTAAAAAGAATCAAAATTTAAATTTATTGAAAAACTAAATCTAATACTTTAAAACTATATTTTTAATTTTGCTCAATGAATAATCAAAAAAACTTATTTTTAGCAGTACTTTTATCAATTATTGTTTTGGTTGGGTTTGACTTTTTTTTCGTTCCCAAAACAAGTCATTTAGATCAACCAACTACAAAGAATGTAACTGAACTGCATTCCAGTGAAGTGGATGAACCATCAGTCACAGGAATTAAAACCACAAAAAAAGATTTGGAGATTGATGAAAAAAGAATAAGTTTTAATATGGACAGAGTAGCTGGCAGTCTTAATTTATTCGGGTCAACCCTTGATGATTTAATCTTAAAAGATTATTTCGAAAAAGTTAATAAACAGGGTGAAAATATTAAAATTTTGAAAAAAGAAAATTCTGAGACACCTTATTTTCTCAGAATTGGGTGGGCATCTCCAGATAAGTCGCTAATAGTCCCAGACAAGAATTCGCTTTGGAATTCAGATAAAAAAAAATACGGGTCAAATAATCAAATAATTTTAAAATGGAATAATAAAAAAGGTTTGTTTTTTGTTAGAAAAATTTCATTTGACCAAAACTTTATGATTAGCGTTGAAGACTCGGTTATAAACAAAAGCAGCAAGTCCGTTGAACTAACAAACTTTTCTTATATTCAAAGAAAAAACTATAGACCTGAAAACAAATTTTTCATTCTTCATGAGGGACCGCTTGGAGTTTTTAACGACACATTAAAAGAAATATCCTACGAAGACATTGAAGAAAGTGGTGAAATAGTTGAATTGTCTTCGGATGGATGGATAGGATTTACTGACCATTATTGGCAAGTTGCAATTTTCCCTGATAAAAGTCAGCCCTTCAAAGCACGGTTTAAAAAGATAAAAGACTCATCAAATTCAATTCAAATAGATTATATACAAGAAAAAATAAACCTCCTTGCTCCAAATAAAACCTTAACCTCAAAATCGTTTATCTTTGCTGGTGCAAAAGAAGTTCCGCTAATCGACTCTTATATAGAAAGTCTTGGCGTCAATAAATTCGATCTTTCTGTAGATTTTGGATGGTTCTATTTTCTTACGAAACCACTTTTCTACGCACTTCATTTCTTATCCTCACTAGTTGGCAACTTCGGAATTGGTATTGTGATTCTTACTATTTGTGTAAGAATTCTTATGTTTCCGCTAGCAAACAAATCATTTAAATCAATGAACTCTATGAGAATTCTTACACCTGAGATACAAAAGCTTAAAGAGCGTTTCAAAGACGATCGAACTAAAATGAACCAAGAAATGTTTGCTCTATATAAGGAAAAAAAAATTAATCCTGCCTCTGGTTGTTTGCCAATTTTAGTTCAAATACCAATTTTCTTTGCTTTGTATAAAGTTTTATTTGTTTCAATAGAAATGAGGCATGCACCATTTTTTGGCTGGATTAATGATTTATCAGCTCCAGACCCAACGAGTATTTTTAATTTATTTGGTTTAATACCTTGGGATCCTCCACTATTTTTAAGTATAGGGGTTTGGCCACTCCTAATGGGGCTAACTATGTTTTTACAACAAAAACTTAATCCACCTCCACCCGATCCAATGCAGGCCAAAATATTTATGATGCTTCCAATAATTTTTACTTTCCTTCTAGCTACTTTTCCATCAGGAATGGTTGTATATTGGACTGTAAACAATATTTTATCTATTGGACAACAATACATTCTTCTAAAAAAACAAAAAAAATCAGAATCGTAGATTATGATTAACTCTTTAAAAGAGTCATGGAAATTTATAAAAGACGCTTATAAACCACAGGACTTTCCAGATGATTCATTGGATGAGTTTGTTTTTTGGGGGAGATCAAATGTTGGAAAATCTTCATTAATTAATGCTTTAACACAGTTGAAGATAGCAAAAACCTCAAAAACACCAGGACGAACGAAGTCAATTATTTTTTTTGAATTAAGTAAGAGAATCCGTTTTGTTGATTTTCCTGGATATGGTTACTCAAAAATCTCAAAGGCAAATGAAGAAAAGTTAGATTCTTTGATAAATCATTATTTAGAAAAAAGAAAAAAATTAAAAAGAATTTTTTTACTTGTAGATTCCAGACATGGAATAACTAGGATTGACCATGATATTATGACAAATATCAAGAAAACAAGAAACTGTGAAGTCTGCATTATTTTCACTAAAACTGACAAACTAAAAACAAAAGAAAAAAAAAACTTAGATGAACTTCTTAAAAAAAACCACTTAAATAAAAATTTGTTTAAGACTAGTATAAAAGAAAGTAATGGGATAGTTTTATTAAAAAAATTTCTATTAAGATCAAAAATAACTTAGATTTTATGAAGATTTCAAAAACAAAGAAAAATGAATGGCTTAATCAAGCTCCAATCTTGGTCAAAGCTCTTCCATTCATGCAAAAATATGCCAACAAGAATATTACAATAAAATTTGGTGGTTCAGCTATGGGTGAAAAGGATTTATCCATTAGTTTTGCAAAAGATATTGTATTACTAAAACAAGTTGGGATTAATCCTCTAGTTGTTCACGGAGGAGGACCAAGAATAAAGCAAATGCTAGATAAATTGATGGTTAAAAGTTCATTCGTAGATGGGTTAAGAATAACTAATAAAGAAACAATGAAAATCGTAGAAATGGTTTTGTCCGGATCAATCAACAAAGAAATAGTAATGGAAATTAATAAGGAAGGTGGAAGAGCAATTGGTCTTTCAGGTAAGGATGCACTATTAGTAGAAACAAAGAAAATTAAAAAAAAAGCCGAGAAATTAGGTTTAAAAAAAGTTTTTGATCTTGGATATGTTGGAAAACCTAGTAACATCAATAGTGATTTCCTAAGATGGTGTATAGAATCAGACTTCATCCCAGTTATTTCGCCAATAGGTTTTGGTGAAAATTTTGAAACCTATAATATAAATGCTGATACCATGGCTGGTTCCGTTTCATCGTCAATCTTATCTGAAAGATTAGTTTTGTTAACTGATGTGAAGGGTGTAATTGATAAAAAAGGAAATTTGCTTACTCAGATTTCAACAAGTGAAGTAAAAAAGCTGATTAAGAATGGTACTATCTCTGATGGTATGATTCCAAAAGTTGAAACTTGTGTTGAAGCTGTAAAGAATGGTGTAAAAGCAGCAGTTATACTTGATGGAAAATTACCTCATGCAATCTTACTCGAAATGTTTACTGAACATGGAGTGGGAACCCTCATAACCAATTAATGCTCAAAAACGATCTTGCTAAAAAAAATGTTTGGATATTTGATTTAGACAATACTGTATATTCTCCAGATACCAGAATCTTTGATCAAATTGATAATAGAATGAAGCTGTACATTTCACAAAAACTGAAATTAACAGAAAATAGAGCTTTCAGATTACAAAAGTTTTTTTACAAAGAATACGGAACAACACTCTATGGGTTAATGAAACACTATAAATTTGAGCCACAAAATTTTTTAGATTTTGTTCACGATATTAAATTCAATACTCTTACAAAATCAGAAGAATTGATTGAAAAAATTAAAATCTTACCAGGAAAAAGAATTATTTATACAAATGGTGATGAAAAATATGCTTCAAAAATATTAAAAAATCTAGGAATACTTGATCTTTTTTACGACATTTATGATATTAAAAAAGCTAATATCTTCCCAAGCCAATGCTTACACCTTTAAAAAGTTTTTTAAAACACTATGACATTGAAGCACAGAATTGTGCTTATTTTGAAGATTTGGAAAAAAATCTAAAACCAGCACATAAAATAGGAATAACAACATTTCACATAACAGATAAAGAAATAAAAAAAACTACACCTTTTATTGATTTCAGATTTAAAACTATAATAAATGCTTTAGATATGATAAAAAATTCTATTATTTAGAAATAAAAATGGCAAAAAATAGTAAGAATGATATCGAAGATTTATGGTTAAAAAAAAATGAACTTAAACCTTCAGACAATTTTTTAAAGAAAACTATTTCTTCTGTTTTAGAATCTTTAGATAAAGGAGAAATTAGAGTATGTCAAAAAAATGAGGGAGAATGGAAAACAAACGAATGGATAAAAAAAGCTATACTGTTATCATTTAGGGTCAATAACAATTCAATGTTTTCTAGTGGAATGTCTAATTTACGAGGAGGGCAATATAGTTGGTTTGACAAAGTAGATCTCAAAACTTCTGGATGGAATGAAGACGAATGGACAAAAAGAAATTTTCGTTCTGTTCCTGGTTCTATTGTTCGATATTCATCATTCGTTGCAAAAAATGTTGTTCTGATGCCGTGTTTTGTAAACTTAGGAGCATATATTGACTCGGGGACAATGATTGACACATGGGCAACTGTTGGTTCCTGTGCTCAAATTGGAAAAAATGTTCATATTTCTGGTGGTGCTGGAATTGGTGGGGTCTTGGAGCCCATCCAGGCCAATCCGGTCATAATTGAAGATGATTGTTTTATCGGAGCAAGATCAGAAATAGCTGAAGGAGTAATTGTTAAAAAAGGGAGCGTCATATCTATGGGAGTTTTTATTGGAGCATCTACAAAAATTGTTGATAGAGAAACTGGAGAGATACATTTTGGAAAAGTTCCTCCTTATTCTGTTGTTGTCCCCGGAACACTTCCAGGAAAAAAGTTGCAAAATGGTGACTTGGGTCCAAATCTATATTGTGCTGTAATTGTAAAAAAAGTTGATGAAAAAACTAGGTCAAAAACATCTATTAATGACTTGTTGAGGTCATAATGGATCCAATTGATTTATCTTCTAAACTAATATCTTTTAAAAGTATCTCTCCCAAAAGTGATGGTTCGATAGAATTTATTCAAAAAATACTTCAAGCGAAAAAGTTTAAATGTAACTCTTTAGAGTTTGGAAGACCTAAAGTTAAGAATTTATATGCTGAATATACTGGAGGTAAAGGACCAACAGTGTGTTTTGCTGGTCATACCGACGTGGTTCCACCAGGTGATATTAAAGAATGGGAAAGCAACCCCTTCAAATCCACTATAAAGAATGGAAATCTTTATGGTCGAGGAGCAAGCGATATGAAAACTGGAATTGCATCTTTTCTCTCAGCAACTATTTTTTTTCTTGAAAAAAAACAAGGAAGATTTAATGGCTGTTTATCATTTCTTATTACATCTGATGAAGAAGGTAATGCTAATTACGGAACAAAAAGTGTGGTAGAATGGCTAGAAAAAAAGAAAAAAAAAATTGATTTCTGTCTTGTTGGAGAACCCACAAATCCATCATTGCTTGGAGAAATGGTTAAGATTGGAAGAAGAGGAAGTTTGAATGGTGTAATAGATATTAAAGGAAAACAAGGGCATGTAGCTTATCCAGAAAAAGCAACTAATCCAATAGATTGCTTATTAAAAATCTGTGATGTAATACAACAACCTTTAGACGAAGGATCAAAAATTTTTCAACCCTCAAAATTAGTAATAACGTCTATTGATGTTAATAACAAGGTAACAAATATAATTCCTGGAAATGCAAAAATTAGATTTAATGTAAGATTTAATAATAACTTCACTTCAAAAAAAATTATTGAAATTTTAGAACAAAGAATAGCTAAAGTTGACAATAATATAAAAATTTCTTTCAAAGTTTCTGGAGAATCTTTTTTTAATTTTTCTGAAAAGCTTACCGATGCCATTAGTAAATCAATAAAAAAAATCACAAAAAAAACACCTATACTTAGTACTAGTGGTGGAACCTCTGATGCAAGGTTTATTGCAAAACTATGTCCTGTTATTGAATTTGGAATCGTAGGCAAAACAATGCACCAAACCAATGAAAATGTCTCTATTAAAGATATAGCTTCTTTATCAAAAATTTACTTTGAATTTTTAGAAAATATTTTTAGCGAAAAGTTTTACTAATAAGAAATTTTTTCTAAATATAAACCATGTGGAGGTGCTGTTGGACCCGCTTTTTTTCTATCTTGCGATTTTAGTATCTCCTTTATTCTTTTTTCATCCCACTTTCCCTTACCAACATTTATCAATGTGCCAACAATTATTCTTACCTGATTATGCATAAATGACCTGCCATGCACTTTTAAGTCTACAAAATCACGCTGTTTTTTAATAATAATTTTCTCTATGGATCTTATTGTTTCTTGTGCCTGACAATTAGCAGATCTAAAGGCTGAAAAATCATGTTTGCCCTCTAAGAATTTTGCTGACTTTTTCATTTTATCTGTATTAAGCTTAACTGGAATAAACCACAACTTATTTTTTAATAGATATGAGTCAGTTTTTCGATTTAAAATTTTATACAGATAAGTTTTTTTTTTTACAGAGAATCTTGCATGAAACGATTTTTCAACTTCGCTAGACTCAAGAATAGTTATTTTGTTATTATTTTTTTTAAGAAAACTATTTATAGCTAGATTTAATTTACTAATTTTAATTTTGGTACTACTAATATCAAAATGAGCTACCTGCCCTAAAGCATGAACTCCAGCATCAGTTCTGCCTGAAACATATAAGGTAATTCCTTCACTAAAAATTTTTTCTAAACAGTTTTCTATTTCTTCTTGAATAGATTTTCCGTTTTTTTGTTTTTGCCAACCAACATAATCGCTTCCATCATATTCAATTAATAATTTAATTCTTCTCATTATTTAAAAATTAAATTCCGAATTTTATTACCATTCAAAAATTCATTCACTGTCATTTTTTTTTTCCCTTGTTTTTGTAATTCAATTATTTTTAAATATTTTTCCCCACACTTTACTGTAAGTGACTTAGAAACTTTTCCAACAACGAAATTATTCTTTTCAAGTTCCGCACAACTATCCAGCACCACTGCTTTTAAAATTTTAATTCTTATATTCGTACCATCAATCAGAGTCCAAGCTCCGGGGAAAGGATTAAAAGCTCTAATCTTAAGGTTGATTTTTTCAGCATCATTATTCCACACAATTTTAGTTTCATCCTTTTCAATTTTTTTAGCATATGAAATTCCCTGTATATCTTGGGATTTAAATTTAAAATCATTAGTTACTATTTTTTTCATTGACTTTGAAAGAAGTGCTTTGCCAAGATTAATTATCTTCTCATAAATTGTTCCTGACGTATCTTTTCCAAAAATTTTCAACTTTTTATCAAGAATTACTGGCCCAGCATCAAGCTCTTTTACTACTTTCATTACTGAGACTCCGGTTAATTTATCACCAGCCAAAATTGCTCTTTGAATTGGGGCAGCACCTCTCCATCTAGGAAGTAAAGATGCATGAACATTAATAGCTAAGTATTTTGGCAGATTTAGAATTGATTCTTCAATAATATTTCCATATGCAACAACTATAATGAAGTCTACATTAAATTTTTTAATTTCATTAAGAAAGTCTTTTTCTCCAGTCTTTGTCGGAGTGAAAATTGGAATTTTCTTTTTTTTAGACCATTCATGCACAGGTGATAATAATAATTTTTTCCCTCTTCCCGAATTAGCTGGCGGTTGAGAGACTACGTAAGAAATTTTTAATTTTTTCTGGTGAAGAAACTTAAGAAACTGTAATGAAAAATCTGGTGTACCAAAAAAACCTAAACTTAATCCTTCTAAACTACCCATTACTCTTCATTTTTTTTTTTGAACGCTTTAATTTTTGTATTGCCATTTTTCTTTTTAAAGAAGAAAGATGATCAATAAATAAAATCCCGTTTAAATGATCAATTTCATGTTGAATGCAAATTGACAATAAGCCATCCAATCTTTTTTTTGTTTTTTTGCCTTTGACATCAGACCACTCAACATCAACTTCTTTTGATCTTTCTACCTCGGCATAAAACTCTGGAACAGATAAGCAACCTTCTTCATTGATAAACTTTTCTTTAGAAAAGTTTAATATCTTTGGATTTATAAAAGTTAATGGCAAAGATTTTTCTTCCTCTTTCAAATCAATTACTATTATTCTTCTCAATATACCAACTTGTGGTGCAGCCAATCCGATTCCATTACCTGATGCATTAAGTGTTTCAAACATATCATTGACAGTGGATTCAAGTTTTTTATCAAAAGAATCTACTTCAACTGATGTATGTTTTAGCCTTGGATCAGGTACTGTTAGAATTTCTAGTAATGCCACTTTCCACCTACTTTATTCTTAACTATTAAATAGTACTTATAAAACACTGATCTAACAATATTCATTTTTTTTTGATTTTTTTCAATTTTTTTTAAGAGAACCAAAAAAATTATTCCATTTTGCACCTAGAACCAAAAGC
>CAYYMX010000006.1:0-34464 GCA_964473045.1 uncultured Alphaproteobacteria bacterium
GAGCAAACGTAATTGACCTTGGTTGTATGCCAGATACTAATTTTGAACACTTAGAAGACACTATTGAAGCTTTAAAAAACCAAGGGCTTAAAGTTTCTGTTGATTCAGCAAACACTGAAGAATTAATAAGAGGTGGAAGAGCTGGAGCCGATTTTTTATTAAGTATAAATGAAAAAAATCTTGAAGTTTTAGAGAATGTTGATTCGGTTCCTGTCTTAATTCCCTCTAAGCCTGGTGATATGAAGTCATTAGAAAAAGTGATTAGTATAATGATTAAAAAAAAAAGAGATTTTTATGCAGATCCAATTTTAGACCCTATTCACTATGGGTTTTCAGCTTCATTAATGAGGTATATGGAACTAAGGGAAAAGTTCCCAAAGATAAAGATTTTGATGGGTACAGGCAATTTAACGGAGTTAACAGATAGTGACTCCGCAGGAGTAAATTCAATTTTAATGGGTTTTGTTTCTGAACTATCCATTGATGCAGTTCTTGTTGTTCAAGTTAGTGGACATTGCAAAAATTCAATTAGAGAAACTG
This sequence comes from uncultured Alphaproteobacteria bacterium, assembly GCA_964473045.1. Taxonomy (GTDB): domain Bacteria; phylum Pseudomonadota; class Alphaproteobacteria; order Methylaequorales; family Methylaequoraceae; genus CAYYMX01. The sequence continues at coordinate 541 of CAYYMX010000006.1, forward strand.
ACGCAGCAAGAAAAATCATGTATTTTTCAAAAAAGAATCAAAGATTACCATTTAGAATCAATAATAGTTTAATGTTTGTTGGTGAGAGAAAACCTTTAAGGTTTTCCAGTGAAGATATAAAACAAATTAAATCGCTAGTTAAAGATAAAAATTACAGAATTATTCTTGGCGAGAACGGGATAAATGTTTTTAATTCCATGATGCATTCGGTAGGAGAGAACCCATACGATTTTTATGGAAAATTTGAAGTTGATGATGATTCCAGTCATGCTTTCTATTTAGGTGTTGAGTTGGCTAGAGCACAAATTGCTGTTCAACTTGGAAAAAATTATGATCAAGACAATGAACTTGATTGGGGTGTGGCGGTTAGGAAAAAGAAGGTTGATCTTAAAAATCGGCCTTCTTTAAAGATTACACAAAAAAAAAAATGATATTAGAAACAATTGTATCAACAGTCGATAATAAAGGTGATGTTAATTTTGCCCCATTTGGAATTAAGAGAAGTGGACAGTTTATTTTTATATCTCCATATACATCATCAAAAACTTTGTCTAACTTAGATGAATCAGGCTATGCAACTGTAAATTATACAAATGATGCAACTTTTTTTGTAAATTGCATAATCGGGGAAAAAAAATTTCAAAAGGAGAAATGCTCAAAAATTAATGGGTATTATTTGAAAAAATGCCTTTCACATGATGAGGTGATTGTTGATTCAATAAAAAAAGATAATATTAGACCTACCTTCAAATGCAAGATTGTAAGTTCCTACAATCATAATAGGTTTTTAGGTTTTAATAGAGCACAATCCTCTATTATTGAGGCTTGTATAATTGCTTCAAGAGTAGGGATTTTAAATAAAAAAAAAGTTTTGTCAGATTTAGATTTTTTGGAAGTACCAGTAATAAAAACAGCTGGAAATAAGGAATTTAAGTTGTGGAAAAAAATTAAATTATTTATCAAAAAAGAAATTAGGGAAAAAAATTGAATTTTTTGGCGGATAAAACATCATTATTAGTAAGTTTTAAAAACTTAGAGGAGATTGATAGAGTTTTAAAATATGTGGACATTGTTGACCTTAAGAATCCTGAAAACGGTTCAATTGGTTCTTGGAAAATAGAAGATATAATTAAGGCAGTCAAAGCATTTAAAAAAAAAACTATTATTTCAGCAACCTTAGGGGATATTTTTATTGATGACGAAATTTTTGATAGATTGTCAAAATTTGACAAATTAGGACTTGATTTTGTGAAAATAGGAATTTTTAAAAAAAAATATTTAAAATTTGAAAATTTTTTTTGAGAAATTAAAAAAAAAAATATTAAAACTAATATAGTATTAGTATTTTTTGTTGAAGATAAAAATTTTTTAAAATTTGTTTTTGATAATCTAAAAAAATTAAAAGATTCAAGAATAAAAGTTATTCTCCTTGATACTTACGTTAAGAATACCAAAAGCTTGTTGGATATTTGTCCTAGAAGTTTTTTAGAAAAATTAGTTAATAGATCAAATTTTTTTGAGTTGCAAATTGGATTAGCTGGAAAAATTAATGCAAAACAAATTCCTCAGTTAATAAAATTAGGTCCGAAGATTATTGGGCTGAGATCTGGAGTATGCAAAAATAATAATAGAATCTCTGAGATTTCAGTTAGAAAAATAAAGAAGGTTTCAAGTTATTTCAGCATAGCCAACAAAATAGCTATAGATAATGCTGGGGCATGATAAGTAGCTCTTTTTTTAATTTTTTCATTTTCAGCATCAATTAGATTCTTCAAAAGAGTGACTTTAACTCTTTTGTCCGACAAATATTCTTCTAAAATATCTTGCCCTATCCCACTTAATATTAGGGTAGTATTTTGACTCAAATTATAATTTTTAAACATTAGTTTTATATTTTTAAAAATATTTTCTAACTGGCTATTTTCTAGAGCATTGGCGATATCTATAAGTTGACTTAACTTTTTTTTTTGGTAATCCAAACCAATGTTTCTAGATAATCTTCTCAAGCTATTCTCAAATGTTTTTTGCCTATTTTCTGCTGTTTCATCAATATCAAATTCACCAAAAATTTTTTTTTTTAATTCTATAGACATCAGACATATCAGCAAAATGTTCAGGTATAATTTTGTACTCTTTTCCCTTAACAAAAAGGTTCTTTTCTATTGCTATTATTGGAGTTCTAGTGATTCCTGTATAAAGAAGTTCAAGATTATTTAACCTGGAAAAGTCATCAAAATTTTTATTTTGTACTTTAAAGTCTTTAACGCAAACAAAATCTGTAGTTGTAGATCCAAAATCAATAACAAGCGCATCCTTGATTTTTTTTTCAATTAACTTTCCTATAGAATGCCAATTCATAGAAATCATATTAGATATAATGGGGTTTTCAGAAAAAATTTTTTGGGATTTGGTGTAGTAAAACTTTTGAAAATTTAAGTTATTACAAATTTTCATTATCGACTTCCCACCATTTTGCCTGTTTTTGAAAATGTCACAAAGTTCACCAGTCATTGTAATTCCTAGAATTGTATCTTTTTCAAAATTACTATTAATAAATTTTATTTCTTTTTTTAGACTTTCTAATCCTTTCCAAAGAGGACACTTTGAATATTTTGTAAAATTAACCCTCTTTTTTATATTAAGACCAACATATTTTACATGTGCACCACCGATATCTATTCCTAGAAATTTAATTTTTTTGTTCATCAAAAATAAAACTTAGTTTCTTTTAAAAAATTTGGTTTAAAGTTTTTGTTAAAATTCTCATTTACATAAAAACTTGTGATAAAATCAATAGCATTCTTACCATAAGATGATTCTATTCCAATATATGCACTTGTGAACCGTGAATTGATTTCAAGAACATTCCATTTGTTTTCAGATTCAATAACATCCACCCCTATGAATCCTTTCAAACCTTTAAAATTTATACTGATTTTGTTAGCTAAGTTTTCAAATATTTTTCTGAAATTTTCGTAACCACCAACAATAATTCCTATTTGCTTGATTTTATTACCTTTAAAAGAAATTAGTTGCTTATTACATGCAATGACTATTGACATTCCATTTAATGTAAGCATAGAAAAGCTTCCTTTTTTGCCAGAAGAATATTCTTGTAAAACGGTTGACTTTTCTTTTTGCCTTAATTTTTTGTGGTTTTTTAAAACAATAATATCCTCAGAACCAGCACCGTAATCAGGTTTTGAAATAAAAGTGACATTATTTTTTAGCATGCTAATTTTTTTTGTTTCCAGAGACGGAATGAGAAATTTATTTAGCTCTAAAAAAGTTTTTTTTTTTGATGAAAAATTTTTAATATTTATTAAGTCAGAATTTAGAAGTGTAAAACCCTTTTTTTTAAGATTTTCAAAAAGATTGATGAAAACTTTTCCTGTTTCAGGGGCAATTAGAATAATTTTCACATTGTTTTTAAATGAATTTAAAATTTTATTCAGAGATATTTCAGGAGAAGTTAGAGAATAAACCAGTTTTTTTTTTTTAAGCCTCTGTAATTTATTATTTCTGATAACATGAATTTTATTGAGTTTGTTACTTTTTATAAAGTTTAATGATATTTCATCAACCAACTTCATTGCCTCAGAAAAGATTGTTTTTTTTTCAAATAGAGCTAAATTTTGTAAAGCAGTAAAATATTCAATTAAAATTAATTCTTTCATTTCAAAAATAGTTATGGAAAATATAATAGCAATTGACTTGAAAAAAAATAAGGTAGTAAAAGCTTTTGCTGGATTAAGATTTAATTATAAACCATTAAAAATTAATTCAAATGACTTTTCCAACCCAATAAAGTTTATTTCTTTTTTAAATAAAAAGATATTCTTAAAATATATCTATATTGCTGATCTCGATTCAATTTCTTGTTATTCTCCTAATTACAATCTGATAATCAAAATACTTAAAACTTTTCCAAAAGTTACTTTTGTCATAGATTGTGGTTTTGAATATCCCATTTCAGTCAATAATTTTTCCAAGACATTAAAAAAAATTAGTATTTACAATTTTAAAGTTATTTTGGGAACTGAGAAAATTAAAAAATTTTCTTTGAGAAGTTTCTTTCTAAATAGTGAGAATATTATATCTCTAGACTTTAATGGAAAAGAATTATATTGGATAAAAAAAATTAGATTACTAAATATCAAGCCAATCTTGATTTTTATGTTTTTAAAAAATGTTGGAGGAAGAGGAGTTGAATGGAAAAGAATTTCAAATTTATTAAGAATTTTTCCTAATAATAAATGTTTTGTAGCTGGTGGAATTAAATACTTTGGTGAAATAAATAAACTTAGAATGATGGGAAGCTGTGGAGTAATCATTTCAACTCTAATACACAAAAAAATTTCTAGGGACAATAAGAAGTCCCTAGAATTTAATTTTTAAAAAATGAAAACAACCTTGAAAGCCATCCGCCACCACTAGCTTTTTTCGATGGCTCCATGTCGGATGAATTTCATTTAGCAGCAAATGGATGTTCAGCAGAATCCTTAGCAGCGACAACATCTTTGGCTTTAGGTTCTCCAGAAACGGCTCTTTCAATTGCTTCTTTAGTTGCTTTATAATTATATTCCTGAATTTTTTTATCATCTTCAGCTAGCCAGTGAATAAAAACACCAACTGATACGAAGAGATTATCTGCTTCATCTGCAGGAATAGTACCTTCTTCAACACAATCCATTACAGCTTTTGCAACACCATGTTGAGCAGGACCAAACATTTGGACAGCTTGTTTAGCACCTTTCATAGTTACCTTGTTAAACATACATGTTGCAGGTTTAGCCATAAGATTTGGTGCAACAACAGCCAACAATGCAGTAAAGCCATCTTTATTATTAGTTAAGCTATTAGCAAATGCAGTTTCAGCAGCACTACCTCTTGGACCGATTATTAAATCAATATGTGCAACTTCGTTACCATCACCAACTAAGGACTCGCCAACTAACATTTTTGTAATTTTTGCCATGTTTCCTCCATATTATTACAATTAAAATCCAATTACATATTTGTAATTGGATTACTGACTATATCTGTAATTTTATCTATTAGCAAGGTTGTTACAGTTAAATCGGCACAGGTGCCAGGATTATAATGAAGATTTTTCAAGTATTTATCAAAATCTAAAAGAATTTTCTGATAATTTAATTTTTTGTGGTTTATTCTTTTTTTTAAAAAAAAACATTTTTTTTTCACTTTAAGTGCTGTTTCCTTGCCAAATTTTCTTTGTAGGTGACTATCAGTATCAGATGATAAATAGTTTAGATAAGTAAATTCCTTTGCAAATATTCTAGAAGTTTGATGTTTTAATTTTTGGAATGCAGGTAGGCCAAAATCGAAGATTTCAGAATAATTCTCGATGTAACATTTTGAAACTCTATCCCACTCTGAACCTATAAGCATAGTTTCTGCGAAACTGAGATTTAAATTAATATTTTTTACATCACCAGGCCCAGAAAAATTATTTATTCCAGCTGGTTTCACATAGCTAATAGCATCAAGTATTAATTTACCTTCATAGTTAGATATTCCATTGATTTTTTTCTTTAAATCATTCCTAAAATTTTCAAACCCATCAAGAAAAACTTTAATAATTGGTGTGCATAGAATTATTATACCTAAATTATAATTTGATCCAAGTTGATCAAAACATCTTTTTGAAGAATAAAATATTGATTCACCAATATTTAATTTTTTGTTTGTGATAATTTCAGAAGATATTCGTGCAGCTTGAATGAATTTGGCTAAGCTCATACCCATGATTTTAGAGTATATGCTATGGTTGCCAGGTTTAAGAATCGTTAACTCTTCATAACATGAATCAAAATAAATCTTTTTTGCTATTTGAATTGACATTTATATTTTTTCATTATTTTTAAAAAATCATCAACTAGAATTTCTGTTACATCTTTATTCTCCTTTTTCTGTAAAGCTTTCCATGAAGGAATACCATTGACTTCCAGAACAAAAAATTTTTTGTTAAATTCTTTTATATCAATTCCACCATACCCAAGCTCAAAGATTCTAGAAACTCTTTCAGATAAGCTTTTAAGCCTAATTCCTAAATCTATTTTTTTATAATTACCTCCCTGAAAAACATTTGTGACATATTTCTTGGAATATCTTTTAATTGCAGAGATGGCTTTATGGTTGCTTACTAAGACTCTTATATCAGAGTAATAATTATTCTCTTGTCTATCTAAAAATTTTTGTAGGTAAAATATGTTTCCCTCTGCATTAATCTTATCAATTTGATTAGGATTCCTTATTAAAGAAATTTTTTTACCTTGCGAACCAAAGATTGGCTTAATCAAATACTTGTTTTTTTTATTTATTAATTTTTTGTTAAGGCTTTTTCCATTCCAGACTATTGTTTCAGGTGAATCTATTTTATTGATTTCTAAAATCCCTGAGGTTCTGACTTTGTCAACAGTTTTTTCTATTATTCTAGGGGAATTATGGACATAAGTTTTTGTGTTCTCAAGTAAATGAAGTAAAGTTAATTTAGTTGTGATTTCTTCGAAAGTTCCATTTCCAATAAATCTTACCCATACTCCATCGAGATTTAATTTTATAGCTTTATTATATAAATAGAAATTTTTTTTGGAAAATTTAATTTGAAGTTCAGAAAATTTTAATGTAAAGACGTTGCAGTTATTTTTTTTTAAAAAAAAATTAATTTTCTCAGTATGCCAGTCATGAATATCCCCAATTATTCCTACCGAAAACATGTTAAGAAAAAGAAAACTCTAGAAGTTTTTCATTTATTTGTCCTGAAGAGTAGGTTTTGCCTGATGTTGATGAATTTATAATTATGGATGCAGGACTAAATAGAGATCCATCAATCTTATAGAAGTCTCTGTTGTATTTTTCAAAAATCTCTTTAAAAGGCTTTCCATAATCTTTAGAATTTGTGCTAGGCAATTCTTCTGAAAGTTTGATTATATCTTCGTCAGGTCCATTGATTGTTAATTGAACAGTCCCACCATAAATTATTGCATCATTAGTTCTTCCCATCCCTGAGATAAAATCTTTAGCTAAAGGGGGCAATGGGGCTTTGCCTAGTCCATGAATAATTCTTTCAAGCGGAAATTTTAATTCATGTATTTTATGAATTGCTACTTCTAAGACTCTTGAAACCACCTGAATATTCCCGCAAATTGAAGTAGTTGGAGTAACAATGAAAGTTATGTTTTTTGGATCCAATTTGCAGTCGTCAGAAATTTTTTTAACTATTTCCTTTGGAGGAAAATTATCTACTTCTAAGATAATGCAGGTTTTTTTACATTTATCATTATATTTTAAGTCGTGAAAAATTTTTTCTTTTTGAGCTATTGATCTTACGGGTCCCGAGCCTAAAGAAAAAAAATTTTTATAATTTAAACTCCATCCAGCATATTGCGAACCTAGACAGGCCAAAATAGGATGAGAGGCAAAGACGGAAAGATCCCATGCCGCTATGCCTGATCGGGAATTTGGAATAATACTTACTTTTCCAAGTCCTCCAAGACATATTTCTGAAATTATAATTCCAGCTTCAATACTTCCACTGGTTTTAATTCCTGCATCTATAATTTTTGACCCTAAATGTCCTTCTTCAACTTGGAGATTTAATCTATCCTTATTTTTTTTAATTAAGTCAACTAATGGGTTTGTATTCTCATTTATGCTATATTTTATTTTCATTATAGTAATTCTAAATTTTCACAAACTTTATACGATATTTTTCTTATTTTTTCCTTTAATATTTTTATTTTCTTAGATTTTAAGTGTAACAGACATATAGGTTCGCTTGGTCTTATTATTTCTTTTTTATTTGGTAATTCTGTAAACTTTTTTGATAGGGACAATCTTTCTAGATATTCAAACTTTTTTTTATTAATAATAATTTTTTTTTTACTGTAAATGATGCTAGTAGAGTAAAAAAGATTGGGGTTTCTATAAGAATTAAATAAGGTCTCTTTTTTTAAAAAGTCTTTATTTAATCTGGAGATTATATTTGTGCTTAATCCAGGTCTGGCATTAACTTCTAAAACTTTAAGGTTGGAATAATCATCGTTCTTTAGAACCAAATCAATATTGTTGATACCATTAAGGTTAAAATTTCTAGTAATTTTTAAAGCAATTATTTCAAGGTTTTTTAAATTTTTTTTGTTTATTTTCTTGGTAATTAGGCCTCCAGCTAAAAATGGGAGTTTTTTATTGTTTGATAAAAACTGAGAACAAATTGACAAAATCTTCATTGTTTCATTTTTTACATAAAATTGTATGGAAATTTGTTCACCTTCAATAAATTTTTGAAAAAAATCTCCTTGAATATTTTTTGTACTTTTTTTTAAATTTCGTACAAGTTTTCCTCCATAAGATTTTAGATTCTTAATTATCCAATTTTTATTTTTAGGTCTCTCATAGTTCCAACTGGGATGTTTGATGTTGTTTTGTCTTAATATATTAAAGAAGAGATGAGGACTATTAATTTTTGATAAAGAGGAAAAACTGTTTCCAAGGTTGGTTCTTTTAGATATTAATTCTTTGCTGGTAATTAATTCTGCAAAACCTGAACCTAATAGAACTGATTTTTTTTTTTCAGGATCGACTTCATCTAGGAACTTTTTAATATTTTTGATGGAAATTTTTTTTATTTTGTAAATCTTTTTACAATATTTTTTTAATCCTAGGCTTGAATAAATACATAATACATAAACTTTGTATCCATTATAGTAGAAGAGTTTTGACAAATCTTCACAAGCCGTGGAGAGGATTAAAACTTCTTTATTTTTTTTTATTGGTTTAATATCTTTCTAGCAATTTTTAAAGCTTCGTCAAAATTTAAATACAAAGGTTTGTCTGTTGAACACATCTTTTCAAGCATTTTATATTGAGTTTTAACCTTGATGTCTCCAGAGGTTAATGGTCCGATAGAGAGGGCACCCATCTCATGTTTTTTGTCGTCATCTTTTAATTCAACGCCTTCAAGGCCTGCTGGTGGGACAGCATTAACATCAGCGATTACAAGAGCGTTTGATGCAGATCTTAACTGTTTAATACTTAAAACTTGGGTTCCGGCTCTAGCTGCACAAAAAATAATGTCTGCATTTGGTAAATAAGATGAATTAAGTTCATCTGTAGATCCATCTGCAGGTAGAATATCAACATTATACCTGGATTTATATTCTTCAGCTCTTTTGCGAACATTTTCTATTCCATCATAACCAATTATTGTGCATTTTGATCCATGCTGAGCACACATAACAGCTGAAATTCCTCCAACAATCCCTTTTCCACCATAAATGGCAATATTCTTATCTTTAAGAGAGGTATTAAACTTTTTCATTAATGTTCTTTCAGTACAAGCAACCATAGCTGCAGCGGTTGTGAATGATCCTGCAGGATCAGGAAATACAGATACTTCAAAAGGTGGTACCATTGATTTTTTGGCAACATCCATCATATCTAGTGCAAGTGATGCATCTTTTCCGCAAATAAATATGCCTGTCTTTTTTGCATTAGATACTGACCTTGAGAAGATTGCGTCTTGCACAAGCGCTTTCATATCTGTTAGGTTTACATTTGTATAAGGAATAACTAAGTCATAACCAGCATCACAAGCCATATTAACATCAAAAGGACTGACATTCTCTTGGGGACTAATCATATGCAAGATATTTTTTTTTGTCATGTTAAAAGTTTTTCATTTTTTTAGAGCCAAAGTTTCGTCCTTCAATTTTATCTATTGATACTCCACCTATTCCATTAAATTTAATATATTTTTCTAATTCATAACACAACTGATTTCTTTTATTTGAATTTTTGCAAAAAATAAAGCCAGTTGGCCCCCACGAACTCTGACCAAAACCTTCTATTTTTTTGTTTCTAAGAAAATTAAAAATCATCTGAATTTTATTACTTGCAAATTGATCTTTTTTATCTCCATAAAAGATTTTAGACATATTGTCTTGAATGATTTGCACACCAGTTGAAAAATGTTGGAAGTTTTTTTCTATTATAGATGGTATTATTTTCATCAATACTACCCCGCAGTTTTCGTTGACCAAACTAGAATCTACTTTTTTCAATTTTTTAAATTTTTTCAATTCCTCTTTTCCATGAACGCCAGATCTTTCCGTATCAAAAATTAGAATCAATTTCCACTCTCTAGGCCATTGATTTCTAAAAATAGTTAATGGGATAGAATTTGAACCCCTAATTTTTCCAGAATCAATTATAAATCCTCCAGTTTTAAATGATTGTATTCCAATACCAGACCTTAAACCTCTCCCAAGCAAATTAGATATTTCATCAATCTTGAGATTTAATCCGTTGAATTCAGATAATAAAAACCCCGTTGCAAGAGACAGTTGTGTGCCAGAACCTAGACCACTATGTTCGGGGATATTTTGAAGAATTGTTAATTTGCATTTCTTTAAGTTTTTTATACTGGCAATTTTTTTAAAAACATCTTTGACTTTTTTTTTGATTTCAATTTTGCCAATATCAATACTAAACTCATGATAATCTTCTATTTTTAGAATATTTCTGAACTTAGAGATGGTTAAACCTAGACTGCCAAAATTTCTGTCAGCTAAATGATTTAGTTCTAAAAAACCAAGGTGAATTCTAGCGGGTGCATCTAATATTATTGATTTGTTCATTATCTAATAATCAAATAAGGATATAATATGAATTATGATTATGCTATTTTAATCTTGTTATTATAGTTAATAACTAAAATTAAAGGAATTGTAAAATGAGAGATAAAGAAATTAAGGTTTTCAAAAAGTCAGAGATAGAAAAAATAATAAAATCTGACTTTTCAGGGTGGAAATATGATGGAAAATGGATTAGAAAAAAATATAAAACTCATAGCTGGAAAGGAACGTTAATGGTGATTAATGCTATTGGGCATTTAGCAGAGGTAGCTTGGCACCATCCAGACTTAGTTGTTTCGTATGCGTTTGTAGAAGTAAAACTAATGAACCATGCAAAAAAAGGGATAACCAAGCTTGACTTTGAATTAGCAAAAAAAATAGATGAATTTATCCTTTGGAATCCTAAAGCAGATGGATTAACTTTAGATGGCACTCCATCAGACCCAAGGTTTGCATATGTTAAATACGAAAAGTAAAAAAATAAAGTCTTATAATTGTCCTTTTTGCCTGATGTCAAATCATGAAATTGAGTTAAATTTAAAAAAAAAAAAAATTTCCGAAGGTTGTTTTAGACTTATTGAAAATGTAAAAAAATTTTCTCTAGATTCTCATCCAATGGTTAAGGGAAGTGTTGTTGGTTTGGATGAAGCCATAAACGAAATAAAAAAATTGATTAAATCTTCAGATCAAATTCATGTTGATGGACTTGGGTGTGATCAAAAAGCAATGTATAAGATTTTTGATTTTGCAGAAAAAAAAAAACTTTCCATAGATCATATGCATAGTCAAAAAATTTCTAATTTCTATTCTGGGCTACAAAGTTTTGGGGGTTCTTTTATCTCATTTAGTGAATTAAAAAATAGGTCAGATTTTATATTATTTTTAGGAATGACAGAAAAGGAATCTTCAGCTGAACTATTGATAAAAAGACTTAGTTGGAATAAAAAAAAAAAATTAGAGTCCATTTTTTTCTTAAGTGATAAGGAAGAAAAAAAAACTAAGTTTAAAAGTTTTTGCGTTGATAAAGATTTCCTATCAAATGAAGTAAATTTTTTGTTAGAACTTTTTCAGAATGATAAGAAATTCTCAAAAAATAAGTATAAATTATTAATTAAGTCTTTCTTAGAATCAAAATATCCAGTCATCATTCCTAAGATTAAGAATGAGAATTACGATTTGATAATTTCATCATTTAATCTTGTTAAAAAATTAAATGATGAAAAACCCACTAAAATGTTTGCTATTTTGGGGCTTGATAATCTAGCCGGTTCAATAAATTCAAGTGTAATTAAAACAGGTTTTCCAAATGCAATAAGTTTTACTGAAATTGGACCTTTTTATGATCCAAATGAATTTGTTAGCTTTAAATTAATGGGATACAAAGACCTTCAAATTTTTGTTTCAAATTTTGACTTTAATCCTAATGTTAATTTTTTCAAAAAAAATATTTTTATTGGTCATCCTGGACTGAGAACGAAACAAAAATTTAATGTTTATATTCCAACTAAAACACCGGGAATTGATCAAGATGGTATAATTGTAAAATTTGATTCATCTGGCGTTCTTAAATTAAAAAGACTTTTTGATTCTGGATATAAAACTACTAGTGAAGTTTTTGATTTAATAGATCAATAATATGGCAAAGAATTTTATTAAGGTTCATGATACATTTGCAGAAGCTTTTTCAATGAAGGCTTCAAGACTAATAATTACTGCGCAAACATTAAAATGGGCCATGGAAGCTGCGAAATCCTTTACAGGATTTTCTACTTCGGTCATAGATTGTGGGTGCGAGTCTGGCATTGAAGGTGCGATTAATCCAAAAGAAACCCCTGATGGTAGACCAGGAATTTCAATTTTGGTTTTTTCGATGTCTTCTAAAGATCTGGCTAAGCAAATTTTAAAAAGGTCAGGACAATGCGTCATGACCTGCCCGTCATCTGCTTTATTTTCAGGTAATTTTGGAGAGCAAAAAATTAAATTGGGTAGTGCTCTTAGATATTTTGGGGATGGATATCAAATCTCTAAAATTGTTGGACCAAAGAGATTTTGGCGGATACCTGTGATGGATGGAGAGTTTATATGCGAGGATTTTGCTTATGAAATGAATGCGATAGGTGGAGGGAATTTTTTAATACTTGGTAACAGTGGTGAAAGTGTTCTTAATGCTGCAGAAATAGCAGTAGAAAAAATGAGAAAATTAAAAAATATTATTTTACCATTTCCTGGAGGAATAGTTCGCTCAGGGTCAAAAGTTGGTTCTAAATATAAAAATTTAATTGCATCTACAAACTTCGAGTATTGTCCAACTTTGAATGGATTAGTTGAAAATAAAATTACTGAAAAAGTTAAAAGTGTTCTTGAGATAGTTATAGATGGATTAACAACTCGAGATATAGAAGTTGCTATGAAAGTTGGAATTGAATCTATCTTAAAACTGGGAAAAAAGAGTGGTGTAATTTCTATATCTGCGGGAAACTATGGAGGAAAGTTAGGTCCTCATTTGTTTTATTTAAAATCAATAATAAGATGATAATAATTCTGAAATTAAAAAAAAAAATTGATGGATATCTTAATTTAAGAGAATTATCAAAAATTAATAATGAACTACCATCAAAAAATTTTGTTTCAAATATTTTGCTATTGTATAAAAATAAGTTGGTTAGATTGTCGGAGATTTTTTCAATAACAATCAAAAAAAACCCAAGTAAGAAAAATGAAATCTTTATAAAATCATCGAGTATTTTTTTTAATTTCCTAGGTTATAGATGGAAAAGAGATAAATTAACAATCGTTGGAAATGTTGGTTCTTACTTGGGAATTGGAATGACTAGTGGAATAATAGAGATTAATGGTAATTGCGAGAATTTTGTTGGTGCTTCTATGACTGGCGGGTCTATAAACATTAATGGAAATGTTAGAGACTTTATGGGCTCAAATATTTATGGTGAGAAGTTTGGAATGAATGGTGGAGAGATTTTTGTTAATGGGAATGTTAGAAATTTTCTAGCAAAGAGTATGCGAAGGGGAATGATTACAATAATAGGGAATGTAAAAGATTATTGTTGTTTAAATATGATTGCAGGTACAGTGATTATAAGCAAAAAAATAGGAAAATTTGTTGGTTTTTTTATGAAGAGGGGAACTTTGATACTATTTGAAAAACCAAGAAGTATGAACAAAAATTTTTTGATAACTGGTGTTCAAAAAATTAACTTTTATGGTTTGATTGAGAATCATTTAAGAGAAAAGTTTCAAAACAATTTTTTGAAAACAAAAAACAAATACTTTTTAAGGTTAGTTGGTGATAGAAATAATTCAGGGTTAGCTGAAATTTTGGTTCGTAAGAATTAATCTATTGAATCCCCATTTTTTTTTTTAAAGTTTGAGCAAGTTTTTTAATTCCTTCACTTTTGATTACTTTGTTGAAATCAGATTTTTTTGTTGCTATCTCACTTATTGTTCCAGAAAGCAAGACGTCAAAGATTTTCCAGGAATCTTGTTTTTTACGAAATAAATAATTAATTTCTACTTTTTCTTCGTCTGGAATAACTAAAAATGTCTTTAATATTTTGTAATTTTTGCCTATTTCGTTTAAGGAACCAATTTCGAAAGAAAATTTTTCAATTTTGCTAAACCTTTGCACATAATTATATGCGATATATTCTTGAAAAACATTTGTAAGATTCTTCTGTTGGGCTTTGTCAAGTTTTTTCCACTCGTTACCAACAATCATCTTTATCATTTTTTTTGTATCATAAATTTCATTTATTGTTTTGGAGATTAATTCAGTGCTTTTAAAATTATCTTTGGTTATCTTTTCTAGGGTTTTTTCAAGAATGTTGATTTTTTTTATGATTCCTTCACTAGCTTTTAAATTAATAATTCCAAATAAAAAAAACAAAAAAACAAAAACTGATGAAATTAATTTATACATTGCTTATCCTTACGAACTTAGATTAAATATCTGAAAAATTAACAAATATGTCAAAGAAAATATTAATAACAGGTGCCAATGGCTTTTTAGGATCAGCAATAACTAAGTTGGCTATAAAAAAAAACTTCAAGGTAAATGTTTTGGTAAGAAAAAATTCTAATTGCCAAAACTTAGAAAAGTTTGTTTCTAAAATAAATTTTTTCTATGGTGATTTAAGAGATATTTCTAGTCTTCATGAGCCAATAAAAAACTCTGATATTATTTTTCATGTTGCAGCAGATTACAGACTATGGTCAAAAAAACCATCAGAGCTTTATGATTCTAATGTTTATGGTACAGAAAATATTCTTTCTATTGTTAATAAATTTAACAAAAAATTTGTCTATACTTCAAGTGTTGCAACTCTTGGAATATCAAACAATGGAAGTTCTAATGAGGATACACCTGTAAGTTTTAGTGATATGGTAGGTGATTATAAAAAATCTAAATTTTTAGCTGAGCAAGTTGTATTAAAATTTATCGAGAAAAGAAAACTTAATGGAATTATTGTTAATCCGTCAACACCTATAGGACCAGGAGATTTAAAACCTACTCCTACTGGGAAGATAATTTTAGACATGTTAGATAAAAAAATGCCAGCCTACGTGGATACCGGATTAAACTTTGTTCATGTTGACGATGTGGCAGAGGGACATTTTTTAGCACTAAAGCATGGAAAAATCGGAGAAAAATATATTTTAGGTGGAGAAAATCTACTTTTTAAAGAATTCTTGGATTTGATTTCAGAGTTTGGCAATGTCAAAAAAGTGAAATTTTGTTTGAATCCAAAATTCCTCTATTTTTTTGCATTTCTTAATGAATTCTTTTCAACATACTTCATTGATAAAAAACCTAGTCTTACAGTTGACGGGCTAAAAATGTCTGAGAAAAAAATGTTTTTCTCTTCAGAAAAAGCAAAAAATAAACTTCATTATAGACCTCGTAATGTGAAAGGTGCTATAAAGGATGCTGTGAAATGGATGAAAAATAATTGTTTGTAATAAAGAGCTTACATGATGGTAAATAGGAAAGATAATAAATCTCTACGAATAATCTTAGCGCAACCAAGAGGCTTTTGTGCTGGTGTTGAACGAGCAATTGAGATAGTTGAGAAAGCTCTTAAGATTTACGGCCCACCTGTCTATGTAAGGCATGAGATTGTACATAACAAAAGAGTAGTTAACAACCTAAGTTCAAAGGGAGCAATCTTTGTCCAAGAATTAGATCAAATCCCAAAGGGTGCGGTTACAATTTTTAGTGCTCACGGAGTTTCAAAAAAAGTCGAAGATACTGCTAATGGTAGAAATCTTCCAGTTTTAGATGCTACATGTCCTCTTGTAGCAAAAGTTCATAAGGAAGGGCAAAGATATTCTGAAAAAGGTTATGAGGTTGTATTAATTGGTCATGAGGGGCATCCGGAAGTTGAAGGAACTATGGGAAGAATTAATGGTCCAGTTTATCTTGTATCTAATACGGATGATGTAAAAAAACTAAAGGTTAAGAATCCCAATCAACTTTCCTATGTTAGCCAAACTACTTTATCAGTCGATGATACAAAGGATGTTATAAATGCATTAAAAAAAAAATTTTCAAATATCATTGGTCCTGACGTAAAAGATATTTGTTATGCAACCCAGAACAGACAATCAGCAGTTAGGGACTTGGTTAAAACAGTAGACTTAGTTTTAGTTGTCGGAGCTAGAAATAGTTCTAATTCAAATAGACTTAAGGATATTGGTTCTGAATCTGGTGTTAATACGTATCTAATTGAAACAGCTGATGATATGTCCATGGATTGGTTTGAAAGTGTTGATTCAGTAGGTATTACTTCAGGTGCTTCAACACCCGACGAACTTGTTAGAGAGGTTATTGATAGAATTTCAACATTTAGAAATATAGAAATTGAAAGACTCTCTGGGATTCAAGAGAATGTAGTATTTAAATTGCCAAAGCAACTGATAGATTATGAAATTGCAAACTGATTGTTTTTAAAGATGCCAATACCTGTAATACAACAAATTAGAGTAGGAGCTTATATTATGAAGCAAAAACTCTTAAGGAGAACTAAGTATCCACTAGTTTTGATGTTAGAGCCTTTGTTTAGATGTAATCTAGCTTGTGCTGGGTGTGGAAAAATTGATTATCCTAAGGAAATTCTTAATCAAAGATTATCAGTTCAGGAATGCCTCGATTCCGTTGAAGAATGTGGAGCTCCAATTGTTTCTATACCTGGAGGTGAACCACTAATTCATAATGAAATGCCTCAGATTGTTGAAGAATTAGTTAAAAGAAAAAAATTTGTTTATCTTTGCACAAATGCTTTGCTAATGGAAAAAAAATTAGATGATTATAAGCCAAGTTCTTATTTTACATGGTCTGTTCATCTTGATGGTTTAAAAGAAGAGCACGATAAATCTGTTTGTCAAGAAGGAGTTTTTGATCGTTGTGTTTCTGCAATAAAAAAAGCAAAATCATTGGGCTATAGATGCAATATAAATTGCACTATTTTTGAATATGCTGATGAAAAAAAAATGCAAAATTTTTTAGACTTTGCTACAGATAATTTAAAAGTTGATGGAGTTACTATTTCTCCGGGTTTTGCTTATGAAAGAGCACCAGATCAGAAGCATTTTATAAAAAGATCAAATACCAAAAGTTTTTTTAGAAAATTATTTAAGTCTAAAAATTTTAAAAAATGGGATTTTAGTCATTCAGGTTTGTACTTAGATTTTTTAGCAGGTAATCAATCATACTTATGTACGCCTTGGGGAAATCCAACGAGAAATATTTTTGGTTGGCAAAAACCATGTTATTTAATTGGTGAAGGATATGTTAAAACTTTTAAAGAACTCATAGAGACGACCGACTGGGAGAAATATGGAACAGGCAATTATGACAAATGTTCTGACTGTATGGCTCATTGTGGATATGAGGCATCGGCAGTAACAGATATATTTTCAAGTCCCTTGAAAGCTATCAATGTTGCTATCAATGGTCCTAAAACAGAAGGTGCAATGGCTGCTGAAATTGACCTTTCAAAGTCAAGGGATCCAGACTTTGTTTTTGATTCACATGTTCAGCAAATGCTAAATGAGATTCATAAAGAAAAAAAGTTTGGTTAACTTTTTGTAAATAAATTATTAAAAAGATTTTGTAAAACTTTCTTTGCTTTATTGAATTTTACTAGTTGAGTAATTAGATCATTTATTCGTGATGGTTTCTTTACTAGATTTCTAATTAATATCCAAATAATGAGATTTCCATTTTCATCAATACTATCTGTCAAGAATTTTGGTATGTTGAAGGATATATCATCAAAGATTACTCGAGCTGATAAAAAGGGAACCTTTTGAATAAGAGCTTGTTTCTGAATTATTGCTGATTCCATATCTATCAACGAAATTTTTTTTTTACATTTTAAAAAAATATGATTTTTTTCCTTTTTGTCGTGAATAATCTTGGAGACGGTTAAGAGGTTTTGTCTTTTTATTTGTAAATGTTTTAATTTTTTTAAAAAATAATTTGAAAATTTGTTAGATGTTTTATTGCTTGAGCCTTTTTCACAGTAAATTTTTTTTGGAAAAACAATATCACCGTTTCTTATTTTTTTAGTAAGTGATCCAGCAAAACCAAAACTTAAAATAACATCAACTTTTCTGGATAAAATCTTTTTTGCTGCTTGTGTGGCATTCTTACCGTAGCCTTGGCCAATTATTAAATCTGGAAATTTTTTTAACAGTTTTCTCTCTCTTTCTAAGCCAACTACAACTCCGATTCTAATATTTTTTTTTAATTTATACACCGTAAGCAGGTGTTGGTGAATTTAAATTGAGCTGATTTTTTATTTTGGAGATTGCCAAAAGAGGAAAATAATTTGCGTAGCCGTGATATTTTAAGTAAAAAACTTTTGGGAAACCAACAGCAGTATAATGGTCTTCCTTCCAGCCAGATTTTTTTGCTGATTTTAAAAGATATTTTATTCCCTTTTTAATTTCTAACGAATCTATTTCTCCTGCATTCATAAGCCCCATTATTGCCCATGCTGTTTGAGATGGAGTGCTAGATTTAGAAAAGTTTTTGTACCCCTGAAAATATGTTTTTCCATCTTCACCCCATCCCCCATCAGACCTTTGCATTGATTTCAAATATTGGACTGCGTTATCAACAACTTTTTTTTTTCTTGGAAATTCAAGTAAATTTAGTGCTGAGAGTGTTGACCACGTTCCATAAATATAATTTGTACCCCATCTACCAAACCAGCTACCATCAGCTTCTTGTTCTGATAAAATGTATTTCAATCCTCTTCTAATCGCAGTTGAATCATGAGGATTATCTAATTGTTTTAGAAAACTTAAGCATCTTGCTGAAACATCAACCGTTGGGGGGTCTAGTAAAGCACCATGATCAGCAAATGGAATTGAATTAAGATAACTCTTGTTGTTATCAATATCAAAAGCTCCCCATCCACCATTTTTTGATTGCATTCCAAGTATCCATAATCTTGTTCTTTGAATACATTCTTCAACTTTTTTATTTTTATTTTTTTTGTTGCATCTATCTAAAAACATTCCCACCAAAGCTGTGTCATCTACATCTGGATAGAATTCATTATTGAACTGAAATGCCCATCCTCCTGGTGCAAGTTTTTTATTTTTTACCATCCAATCTCCTTTTGTTTTAATTTCTTTTTTAAGAAACCAATCAACTATATCATCAACATCTTTATTATTTTCTAAAAGAACATGTCCCATCCATCCAGTATCCCAAACTGGTGAGACACATGGTTGGCAATAAGCTTCATTTTTATTTTTCACAATCAAACTATTTATTGCTTTTTTTATATTCTTTATTTCGTTGGGAAATCTATTGTCATCATCGATTGATAGAGCTACAAGTGAATTTACCATAGCAGGGAAAATTCCTCCCAAACCATCTTTGCTATTGTGTCTTTCTATAATCCATTGAAAAGCTTCTTCAAGACATTCTTCTTTTATTTTTTTGGGAAACCAAGGAAAAAAAAATCTAGCAATTTTGTCTAAAATTAAAAAAAATCCAGAGAGAAATTTTTGGCTAGGTTTTTTTTTAACTGTATTAATTTTATAATTCTCATTCTTAAAAATTTCATGGATGGATGTGTTGTTTGGGTTATTTGCCATCGGTTTTTTGTGCATAATTATTAGAAGGGGAACTAGTACGGTTCTTGACCAATAAGAAATTTTATAAATGTTGAATGGAAACCAATGGGGAAATTTGATAATTTCTATTGGCATAAAAGGAATAGCATTCCATGAAAGTTGGCCAAAGAGTGCAAGAGATATTCTTGTGAAAACATTTACTTCTTCAGCCCCACCCATTTTAAGAATTAAATTTTTGGCTTTTATCATTTCCTTAGATTTTGGATTAAGACCTGATAATTTTAGAGCAAAGTAAGCCTTTACAGATACACTAATGTTTGTTTCCCCATCATGAAAAAGTGGCCATCCTCCTTCATTATTTTGTTTTTTTAGAAGGTATTTTTTGATTTTTTCCTGTAATTCAATGTTAATGTTACCGAGATAGTGCATTAACAAAATATATTCTGATGGGATTGTTGTGTCAGCCTCAAGTTCATAGACATAACAGCCTTCACTAAGTCTATTTCTTTTTTGACGATCTATTATTGTTTTTACAACCAATTCAGATGATTTTATCAACTCTTTTAATTTATTCATAATTTCTAATAACTTAAAATCTTAATAATTCAATAGCTTTTTTGCCTGATAGGATAGAACTTTCAATTGTGCAAGGCAAATTATATTGTGTCCAATCTCCAGCTAGAACTAAATTTTCAGGAAGATTATGTAGTTTTTTTATAAGTACAAAGTTTTTAGGTGATTGAACAAATGTAGCTTTTTTTTCGTTAACCACCCTATATTCTTTTATTAAAATTTTAGAGTTAAGGTACATGCAAACCTCCTTCCAAATAATCCTTGCTATCTCATCTTGAGGCAGATTGTTAAATTTATTTGCATTACTTACAGTCACAGAGATGTGATTCTTTTTTACAAAAACCCATTGAGAAGTAGAATTTATCATTCCAATTATTTGATGTTTAAATAACCTAATAATTTCTTGAGATACTTTGAAATGAATATTTAAAATACTATTGAAACTTTCTGGAAGATTTGCAGTTGGAAAAATTTTTTGAAACCCACTTAAAGATAAAGCAAATATTATTTTATCATCTGAATTAATTGTCTTTTTTTTACCTTGAAAAACTAACTCTGAAATTTTGTTTTGGTAAATTTTTATTTTTTTTAGTGGCATATTAAAATTAATTTTCACACCATTCTTTAGTAGAACGTTCAAGCATGGGTTAATTAGAGTTTTATTCCAGTTATCCTTTGGTTGAAATATTTGACAGTATTCTTTTCCTTTAAACAGAGTTTTTTTCAAAACATTTGAAAGAATCTTCGCTGATGCTTCATCAGGAGAAGTATTCATTATTCCTAATGTAAATGGCTCCCAAAAAGATTTACAAATTTTTGAACTGTTAATTAGCTCGAATACTTTTTTTTTATCATTTACAAAAATAAATTTCAAGAAACATAAATAGTCAGATAAAGTTGATTCAGGGATTCTATTTTTTTTTTTAAGTAGAGATAGTGGAAATTTATTTTTATCTAAATTTAAATTCCAATGTTTATTTTTTTTTATATCATAAAAAAAAAAAATGGGATCAATGGTTTTAATGGAATCTAATGAATTTATTGATGTGCAGAAATTATAAAAGTTTGAATTTGCAGATAAAACTAAATGATTCCCATTGTCGATTTCAATTCCAATTTTTTTGTCAAAGAAAGATCTACACCGCCCACCTGCTATGCTTGTTGATTCATAAATTTCAATGTCAAAATTTTTCTTTAAAGCTTCAACTGAGGCTGATAACCCAGATACGCCAGCTCCAATTATGTGGATTTTAGGTTTGATTTTTATCTCCTATAGAAAAACTTTAATAGAATTAGAATTTTTTCAAAAAAATGTAATCTTGTTTTTTTTTTGAAATTAATTCTTTTCATGTGCATTTTTTTATGAATTGATCTATAAAATAATTTCATCATTTCTGGTGTTCTTATTTTTTTTTTATTAAGATTTAGGGCTGTCTTGTCAGATAGTAGAAATAATTGGTCAGCCTCATTAAGAATTAGCTGAAAAATGTTCTGAAGGTCAGGGCTTTTAGGTAATTCATTCAATTTTTTTTTTATTCTAAAGTTTTTTATATGTTCGCTTGAAATATAACATCTCTTCCTAAGAAAATCCTCATGAAAATCTCTTACAATATTTGTTAATTGGAAAGCTCTGCCTAGATATTTTGCATAGTTTCTACCAATATCTGAGTGAATTCCAAAAACTTTTATTGATAAATTCCCCACAGATACAGCCACTCTATCACAATATAGGTTTAATTCTTTTCTACTAGGAAATTGAATGTTTTTTTTAACATCCATTTCCATTCCCTTGATGATTGATAAAAAATCTTTTTTTAATAAATTATATTTTTGTATTGAAAATAATAATTCACGTAAAAGAAAATTTTTAGCTAATTCTTCCGAATACAGTTTGTCAATATTTGATTTCCAATTCTTTAATTTTATTTTTTTATATTTTTTTGATATTTTCTCATTGTCAGCAATATCATCTACCTCTCTGCAAAATGCATAAATTGCAAACATAGCCCTTTTTTGATTGTTTGGTAGTATATTCATTCCCCAAAAAAAGGACGTTTTAGATTTCCTAACAATTTTTTCTACATTGAGTTGATCTTCCAAGTCCATAAGGATTTATGGTGTGAATTTTAGGCTGATGAACTTAGAGATACTTTAGAAGTAGGTGCAATGCCTAGAATGTTTAAGACTGTTCTTGTTATACTCTCACAGTCAATCCCGCATTCGTTATTTTGAACTTCTGGTTTTCCATGATTTATAAACTTATCAGGAAAGAAAATTGGTCTGTATTTTAAACTTTTGTCTAAAGCGCCAGATTTTGTCAAAAATGACATAACTTGTGCAGAAAATCCTCCAACTGAACCCTCTTCAACACTAACTAGAACCTCGTGGTCTCTGGCTAACTGAGTAATAAGTAGTTCGTCAATTGGTTTTGCAAACCTAGCATCTGCAACAGTTGTAGGTAAGCCATAGGAGGCAAGTATTTCAGAAGCTTTTATTGCTTCATGAAGACGCGTTCCAAGTGACAAAATACAAACTTTGCTTCCCTGTCTAACAATTCTTCCTTTACCAATTTTCCATAACTCAGTTTTCTCTGAATTTTTTACTCCAACACCTTCACCTCTTGGGTATCTAAACGCAGAAGGTTTGTCATTAATCTTAGTAGATGTAGCTATGCAATTGCACAATTCATTTTCATCACTGGGTGCCATAACTACAAAATTTGGTAGTGTACAAAGATAAGCTAGATCAAAAGAACCTGCATGAGTTGCGCCATCTGCACCAACTTGACCAGCTCTATCAATAGCAAACCTAACAGGTAATGATTGTATAGCAACATCGTGTACAACTTGGTCATATGCCCTTTGAAGAAAAGTTGAATATATTGCCGCATAAGGCTTCATACCCCTTGAGGCAAGACCAGCAGCAAATGTGACTGCATGTTGTTCGGCTATTCCTACGTCAAATGTTCGATTAGGATAAACTTTTTGGAATAGATCAAGTCCAGTACCTGAGGGCATAGCTGCGGTTACGGCAACAATATTTTTATCTGATTTTGCTTCTTTTATAAGAGAATTGGCAAACACTTTGGTGTAGCTTGGAATTTTGGATGATGATTTAATTTGTTCTCCTGTAACAACATTATACTTACCTACGCCGTGATATTTATCCTCAGACTTTTCTGCAGGCGCATAACCATATCCTTTTTTAGTTACTACGTGTAGAAAAATAGGTCCATCCCATTTAGATTCGTTAAGGTTTCTGAGTACTGGAAGTAAATGGTCAAGGTTATGTCCATCAACGGGCCCGATATAGAAAAAACCTAGTTCTTCAAATAAAGTTCCTCCTGTAACCATGCCTCTCATATATTCATCCGCTTTTGCAGCAACATTTTGAAATCTTTTTGGAAACTTTTTGGCCATATGTTTAGCAAGAGACCTTGCTGATTGAAAAGTTTTCCCGGATAATAGTCTAGACAAATATGCGCTCATTGCTCCAACAGGTGGAGCTATTGACATGTCATTGTCATTAAGTATCACTATTAATCTAGCATTCATTGAACCAGCATTATTCATTGCCTCATAAGCCATGCCAGCACTTATTGCACCATCTCCTATAACGGAAATTACATTGTGATTCTCTTTTTTTAAATCTCTAGCCACTGCCATTCCAAGACCAGCAGAAATTGATGTTGAAGAATGTGCAGCACCAAATGGATCGTATTCACTTTCTGATCTTTTAGTAAAACCGTAAAGTCCACCTGGTTGCCTTATAGTTCTGATTTTGTTTCTTCTTCCAGTAATAACTTTGTGAGGATAACATTGATGACCAACGTCCCAGATCAATTTATCTCTTGGGGTATTAAAAACACTATGTATTGCTACCGTTAATTCTACAACTCCCAATCCTGCTCCAAGATGCCCACCTGTTACTGATACAGCATCAATAACTTCCTCTCTTAATTCTTTGCTGACTTGCTTTAGCTCATTATCACTAAATTTTTTTAAATCTTTTGGATACTTAATCCTGTCTAACAATGGAGTTTTAAGTTTCATTTTAAAATTTTATTTTAGGATAATCCTCATTAAACTTCTATTATTCCTTTTAAAAAACAAAAAATCAAATCAATACGTGATAATTTAACTTTTTTTTTTAAAGGATCCTTATTTTTTAATAGATAGCATAGTTTTTGAGCAATATGAAATATAATTAAAGTTTCTTTTCTAAGTCTCCAAAACTCAATGAGTTTTAAATTTTTTTTTGCCCCTTTTAACATTTCTTCAACTTTAAAAACCAAAGAGTTTTTCATATCCCAAAAATCTCTATCTGATTCTGGTAATTTTAAATTGGAAGGAGATAATGAAAATGTTTTGAAAAAAGATAATGGAATATACACTCTGTTCAACTTTAAAAAGTCTTCTTTACAGTCTTGTAAATGATTTAGGATTTGCAAAGCACTACACAAATTATCAGAGGCATCATAGACATTTCGTAGATTCTTTTCTTTGTTGTCTGTATAATATATGTCAATAAAGAACCTTCCCACAGGATTTGCTGAATATTTGCAATATTCTAGTAATTCATTCCAGTTCCTGTATCTTTTTTTTTTTGCATCAAGTATAAAGGCCTTTAGAAGGCTTCTTGCGTAGTCAATAGGAATATTCTTTTCTTTACATGTTTTTATAAGATTGTTAATTACTTTTATCTTTGATTCTGTTTTCTTTTTAAGAATGTTGTCAAAGAACTTTAATATTTTTTCTTTTTCTGGCCTCATCAATAAATTATTATCAGCAACATCATCAGCAGTTCTAGCAAAAAAGTAAAAGTTTCTAATAATATTTCTTTTTTTTTTTTCTATAATAAATGAGGAGACTGGAAAATTTTCATCAGTAAAGCTTTTTCCAGACAAAAGTTTTAAAACTTTTTTCTCACTTAAATTTTTAATAATTTCTCCCTTTCCATGGGTTTCCTTTTTTAGCCAAATGATTATATGCGGAGCTAACTATCATGAACATATAAAATGTGGCTGAAATAGGTAGAGAAAAATAATATAAAACGTTTAATTTGTAAAATTTAATAGTGGGAATACTTGTGACTATGATCAATAAAATCGTAATAGCGTTGATAATATGCAAATTATTTTTTGTAATATCCAGTAAAAATAAATTTAGAAAAGGTGTCAGATATAAAAAAAATAGGCTTACGACTGAAAATACTACCAGAATGAATGAGTAATTAAGTTGTTCAAAAGCTGTCCTTGAAACCATTTTCCATATTTCTGCCAATTTAAAATATTTTCTTTTACTAACGACGTCATTTGTTAGCCCTAACCACAAACTACCATTTTTTTTTAGTAATCTTGCTAGGTTACAGTCGTCAATAACTTTATCTTTTATTTTTTCAAACAGGTTTTGTTTGTGAAATGCTTTTGCTTTGCAAAAAACAAAGCCTCCAGCTGCCGCTGCAGTTTTAAAATTTTTGTTATTGACAGCATTAAAGGGATAAAGTTTTTGAAAGAAAAAAATAAATGCTGGAATCAAAATTTTTTCCCAAAAAGTCTGACAGTTCAATTTTGCCATTAGTGATATCATCATGAAATTGTTTTGTATTAGACAATTTTTGACATTATAAATTATATTATTTTTTAAGACTATATCTGAGTCTATGAAAAGAAAAAACTTATAATTTTTTTTGATAGCTGAGTCTATGCCCTGTTTAAGTGCCCAAACTTTGCCACTCCATATGGGCGGTAGCTTTTTCCCATTTATAATTTTAAATCTCTTAAAATTTAAATCTTCAAATGTTTTTTCAGCAATTTGAACGGTTTTATCTGTGCTGTTATCGTTGATTATTAATATATCAAACATTGAAAGATTTTGTGCCACTATTGATTTTAGTGTGTTTTCAATTGTTTTTTCCTCATTTCGTGCAGGAATTATTATGCAAATATCAACTGTTTCCTTTTTTTTTAAATTTTTTTTGATATTAATGTAAAACTTTTCATTAAAAACAACTTTGTTGGTCCAAAAAAAAGGTTGTTTAGAAAAAAAATCTCTTCCATGAAAAAAAGCTAAATAAATCCAACTAGCAAAAGGAAAAAAAAATAGAATTGTTTGTAGAACAGTCATAAACGAATCATAATAAAGTTGCGAAAATACAACAAAATAGTAAGAAAGTTAATTTTTTATTGAAATTTTGTTGAAATTGTAATTATAAAACTTTAGATTGTGATTAATGTGATTAAAAATTAAACAGATTTATTAATGATTAAATTATAGGCAATTATAAAAAAAGGAGAGATATAATATGTTAAAAAAAACTTTTATTTTTAGTGGTCTTTTGGCTGCAACTTTAGCTTACAAGGATGTAAATAGTTTTGAGTTTCCTGATAAACCACCAGTTGGAGAGCTTTCTGCAAATGTAAGTTATTATTCAAACTATATTTGGAGAGGTGAAGAGCAAACAGGCGGTCTGGCTTTGCAAGGTGGTTTTGATTATGGTGTAACGCTTATGGATCAGTATGTGGATTTTTATGTTGGAACATGGGCTGCGAACTTAAATACCAACGGTTTTGGCATGGAATTAGACTATTATGGTGGTATTACTGGATCTGTTCCAATGTTGGAGGAGTATTTATCTTATGATGGTGGAATTCTATATTATGATTATCCTGGAGCCTCATCCCAATCTCCTGATAGTGACGACGGCACAGGGGGTGCTGGTACAAGAAGCATGGAATTTGTTGAATACTATGGTGCAGTTACATTATCTCTACCTTATGATTTAAGTATTACCTACTATCATGGTAGTTCTCCAACAGGTTATAATGGAAACTATGATTATTCTTATAATAATGTTAGTGCTGAAGTCCCAATTTCGTCTACTCCTTTTACACTTTATGGTGGAGTAGGATTTAGTGAATCTGATACTGCAGACAATGTTACAGGTGCAGGATTTACTGACTATAAGGTTGGGCTTTCAACTTCTATTTTTGGTCTTGATTGGGGACTTGAATATACTGGAACGAGTGATTATGCAGCTCCCGGTGTAGATGAAGATACCACTGCAGGTGGTGACCATATTGTTGGGTACGTTTCAGCTAGCTTTTAGTTCTTGCTATATACCCTTGTTGGTTGTGGTTGAAATGTCAACCCACTCAGCATTTTTTACAAATTCTAGTGTTTAAGATTTTTATTAATTTCTGCTAGCAAAATAATTAAAACACTTAAGACTAACAAAGATCCGATTTGATGAAAAAGCCCAAGAAAAATGGGTACATACAAAATTAATGTAGTTATACCTAATATATATTGTGCTGAAATGAGAAAAATAAGGAAAGTTAACATTCTTTTAAAGAATGTATTATGATTTTCTCTTAGATTGTAGATTGATGAGAAGACTATGGCTAGTAAAGTTGTTGTAGATAATGCTCTGTGCATAAATTGAAGAAACCCTGTATCATAAAGAAAGTAGGAATATCCTTGAGTTTGGTTTGTTAGGTCATCAAATATAGGCGGTAAAAAAGATTCATTCATTAGTGGAAAACTGTTATATACTAATCCTGCATCTGTTCCAGCAACAAAGGCACCCGAGATTATTGTAATAAAAATTAAAACAACCAAACACGAAACAAATTTTTTAAGCTTTAATTCTATTCTAGTATTGTTTGGGTATGAAATTATATTATGCCTAAAAAGGGCCCAGAACATAAATAATAGCAAGGAATAAATTATAAAACCATTTACTAGATGGATTGATAGTCTAAAGTGACTAACATCAGGCTTATCAATCAGTCCGCTTTCAACCATAAACCATCCCATGAAAGCCTGAAAAAAACCAACTAGTGATAAGAAAAGGTGAAACATCTTTTCTCTGTGCTTCAATTTTTTTCTCAGCCAAAAAAATAATAGTGGTAAGAAATATGTTATTCCAATAATTCTGCCCCAAATCCTATGTAAATATTCCCAGTAGAAAATACTTTTGAATTCGTAAATTGACATATGGAAGTTCTTAAGTTTGAATTCTGGTGATTCTTTATATTTATCAAACAAAATATTCCAATCGTCAATATTATTGGGAGGCATGATGTCGCTTAGCAATCTCCATTCAGTTATGGAAAGTCCCGAATCAGTTAGTCTGGTTATTCCTCCAATAACAATCATAAGAAAAACCATGAAAAGATTAAAAAACAACCAAAAAATTTTAAGATTCTCTTCTAAAGTATTGCTCATAAGTCTATTAATAAATAGTAGTAGAAAAATTAAAATACATTTAAATAGTGTATAATATATTAATACACATAATTTATTGACAATATTGTAACAATGTACTTAATAGTATTTATGGAGAAAAAAAAAATTATAAAAGAATTGAATCAAGAATTTAATAATTGCGAACCTAAGAAAATATTAGAATTTTGCATTAATAATTTGTTCAAAAAAAAAATAGTATATGTATGTTCTTTTGGTACAGAATCAGCAATAATTTTAGATTTAATATCCAAAATTGATCCAACACTACCAATTGTTTTGTTAAACACACATTTTCTTTTTGAAGAAACACTAGAATACAGAAAGCAGCTTATAAATATTTTTAAATTAGAAAACTGTACCGAGATTCTTCCAGATCTAAATGATCTTAAAAAGAATGATAAAAATAATGATTTGTGGAAGACTGACCCAGAAAAATGTTGTGAGATAAGAAAAGTTTTACCGCTAGAAAAAGAATTAATGAAATATGATGCTTGGATATCTGGCCGTAAATCATACCATGGAGCTGAGAGAGAAAACTTAAAGGTTTTTGAGTATCAAAATGAAAAAGTTGTTGTAAATCCGATAATTTTTATGAAAGAAGAAAGGATTAAGAATTATTTTGTTCAGGAAAAGATTCCAAGGCACCCTCTTTACTTAAAAGGCTATTTATCCATTGGTTGTACTAATTGCACTGCAAAAACCTTAAATAATAAAGATATAAGGTCAGGAAGATGGGTGAATAGTTCAAAAACTGAGTGTGGAATTCATAAACTTGAAAAGGAGAGTTAAGATGGACTATTTGTCAAGGTTAGAGAATGAAAGTATCTATATTTTTCGACAAGCATACAGATCTATCAAAAATATATCAATGTTATGGTCACTTGGAAAAGATTCAAATGTAATGATTTGGTTAGCATTTAAGGCATTTTTAGGGAAAATTCCATTTCCTGTGGTTCACGTTGATACAGGAAAAAAATTTAAGGAAATGTATGATTTTAGAAATAAGTATGAAAAATTGTGGAATTTAAACTTAATTAAAGGTGAGTGCCCCCCCATAGAAGAAATAGACTCTTCATTTCCACCCGCTGCTCGTTCAGCAGCTAGAAAAACAGAAGGTTTAAAAAATTTGATAATTAAGTACAAATTCAAAGGAGTAATAGCTGGA
This sequence comes from uncultured Alphaproteobacteria bacterium, assembly GCA_964473045.1. GTDB lineage: Bacteria > Pseudomonadota > Alphaproteobacteria > Methylaequorales > Methylaequoraceae > CAYYMX01. The sequence goes on from CAYYMX010000006.1 coordinate 30,297, forward strand.
ATTAGAAGAGATGAGCAAGGAACTAGAGCAAAAGAAAGAATTTTTAGTCCAAGGAATCAAAGTGGTCTATGGGATACAAAAAACCAACCACCAGAATTTTGGGATCAGTCAAATTTTAATTATCCTGATGACGTGCATGTCAGGGTTCACCCTTTATTAGGTTGGACAGAATTAGATATTTGGAGATATATAAAACGAGAGAAAATTCCGCTAGTTGATCTCTATTTCTCAAAAAATGGCAAAAGATACCGTTCGCTAGGCGATAAAGACATTACTTATCCAGTAAAAAGTGAAGCAAAAAATATTAATGAAATTATTAAAGAGTTGGAAACTACAAAAGTTTCTGAACGATCAGGTAGGGCTATGGATCACGAACAAGAAGATGTTTTTGAAAAATTAAGGTCTTCTGGATACATGTAATATGAAAAAAAAATCAAAGATCATAGAAATTCCTAAAGTTGTAATAGTTGGCCATGTAGATCATGGTAAATCATCATTTATTGGAAGGTTAATGCACGATTTAAATCAAGTTCCTGAAGGAAAATATGAAGAATTGAAAGAGGTGAGCAAAAAACGCGGAATAGAATTTGAATATGCATTTTTGCTAGATGCATTACAAGCAGAAAGAGATCAGGGGGTTACTATTGATACGACCCAGATTTTTTTTAAAACTTTAAAAAGAAATTATGTTTTTATAGATGCTCCTGGGCATAAGGAGTTTATAAGAAATATGATCACTGGGGCATCATCAGCAAATATTGCAATATTAATCGTTGATGTAAATGAAGGAATAAAAGAACAAACTAAGAAACATGCCTATTTATTGAAACTACTAGGGATTGATGAGGTAATTGTTTTATTTAATAAAATGGATAAAATACATTTTGACAAAAAGAAGTTTCTAAAAGTTTTTAATCAATTAACTGAATTTCTAAAAAAAATAAATGTTTCAATAGTTAGTTCAATTCCAATATCAGCAAAGTATGGAGATAATATTGTTATTAAAAGTAAAAAAATGATTTGGTATAAGGATAGAGTTTTTGTTGATGTTCTAGATGAATGTAAATCAAACACATCATCGTCTAGTGAGGAATTTAGAATGCCTGTACAGGATATATATAAAGTTGGTGACAAGAGAATCATTGTAGGAAGAATTGAATCAGGAAAGGTGTCAAAGAATGATGAGTTGCTCATTTTGCCTTCTAATGAAGAGGTAAAAATTAGCTCTTTTGAAGTTTGGCCTAAATCAAAAAAAGAATATGAAGCAGGAGAATGTGTAGGTATTACTTTGAAAGATCAAATATTTGTAGATAAAGGAAATATGATTTCTCACAAATTTGATGCTCCAAAATTAATGAAATCTTTTGAGGCTAGTGTTTTTTGGTTGAGTAAAAATTATCTCAAAACAAAAAAAAAATATTTAATGAAAATAAATACAGGTGAGTATTTAGTTTCTGTTGAAAAAATCAAAAACGTCTTGGATACCAATAGTCTTGACTCCAATTATAGTTCAGAATCAGTAAAAAAAAATGAAATCTGTGAATTAATTCTCCATTCTTCTCAATTAATTCCAATGGATGATTTTAAAACTAACAAAAAAACAGGGAGGTTTTGTTTGTTAGATGAAGAAGAAATTGTTGCTGGAGGTATTGTAAGCATTGAAAATTTCCCAGACCAAAAAAATTTAACTGAAAGTATAGATTCTAATATAGTCCCTGTTGACTTTTCAGTTAAAGAAGTCGATAGGATTGCAAAGTTGAAGCATCGGCCTGCAATTATTTGGTTGACAGGTCTTTCTGGATCAGGAAAAAGTACAATTGCTAAAGAAATAGAAAGAAGACTTTTTCTAAAAAATTATAACGTTTTTGTACTAGATGGAGATAATTTAAGGTTAGGACTAAATAAAGGTTTAAGTTTTACTCCAGATGATAGAATGGAAAATATACGAAGGACTGGGGAGGTAGCCTCTTTGTTTTCTCAGGCTGGTTTTGTTGTCTTGGTTTCTTTAATATCTCCATACAAAAGTGAACGAAAAAGGGTTAGAGATATGAGACCAGAAATTTTTAAGGAAATTTTTGTCAGAGCATCATTAAAAGAATGTTCAAAAAGAGATATAAAAGGTTTGTATTCTAAGGCAAAAAAAGGTGAGATAAAAAATTTTACGGGAATTTCATCTCCTTATGAAGAGCCAGAAAAACCTGATTTAACTTTGGAAACTGAAAGAGAATCAGTTGATGAGAGTGTTTCTAAATTAGAGAGTTTTATTATTAACAAATTTGGAATACACAAAAAAATTAGTTGACAAAATTTTAATTTTTACTATTTTAGCACTCGTTAAGCTATAGTGCTAACAAGGCTGTAGTTTTTAATTTGAATTGTCTAGAAAGGGAGATTCTTTATGAAATTTAAACCATTGCACGACCGTGTTGTCGTAAAACGCCTTGAAAGTGATGAGAAGTCTGCTGGTGGAATAATAATTCCTGATACAGCAAAAGAAAAGCCAAGTGAAGGGGAAGTAATTGCCGTTGGACCTGGTGAAATGACTGAAGATGGTAAACTCAAACGAATGAATGTAAAAAAAGGTGATAAAATCTTGTTTGGAAAATGGTCAGGTACAGAAGTTAAACTTGATGGTCTAGATCTTTTAATCATGAAGGAATCGGACATAATGGGAATATTACAACAATAAGGAGTTAAAATATGTCAGCAAAAAAAATATCATTTGGATCAGATGCTCGCACAAACATGATGGCTGGTGTCGATGCTTTAGCAAATGCTGTAAAAGTTACACTGGGTCCAAAAGGAAGAAACGTTATTTTAGATAAATCATTTGGTGCCCCAAGAGTTACGAAAGATGGTGTATCAGTTGCTAAGGAAATTGAATTAAAAGATAAGTTTGAGAATATGGGAGCTCAAATGGTAAAAGAAGTTGCAAGTAAAAGTTCAGATGCAGCTGGAGATGGAACAACGACTGCTACAGTTCTTGCACAAGCAATAGTTAGGCAAGGTGCTAAGGCTGTTGCTTCTGGAATGAATCCCATGGATTTAAAAAGAGGGATTGATTTAGCTGTTAATAAAGTTCTTGCAGACCTTAAATCCAAGGGTACTAGATTAGGTTCCTCATCTGAGATTGCACAAGTTGGAACAATTTCTGCTAATGGTGAAAAAGAAATTGGAGAAAAAATAGATGAAGCGATGGACAAAGTTGGTCGTGATGGAGTTATTACTGTTGAAGAATCAAAAACACGCGATACAACCCTTGAAACTACAGAAGGTATGCAATTTGATAGAGGATATCTATCTCCATATTTTATTACAGATGCGGAGAAGATGATTTGCGAGTTTGAGGATCCATACATACTTCTTAATGAAGGTAAATTGTCAAATCTCCAAGATCTTCTTCCACTTCTAGAATCAGTTGTTAAATCTGGAAAACCATTGCTTATTATTGCTGAGGATGTAGAAGGCGAAGCCTTAGCAACTTTGGTTGTTAATAAATTAAGAGGTGGATTAAAAGTAGCGGCTGTTAAGGCTCCAGGATTTGGTGATAGGAGAAAGGCAATGCTTGAAGATTTAGGTGTATTAACAGGAGGTCAGGTTATTAGTGATGAACTAGGTATTAAATTGGAGAATGTTAGTATTGGTGATCTGGGATCATGTAAGAAAGTTAGAATTGACAAAGAAGACACAACTATAGTTGGTGGAGCTGGAAATTCTTCAGATGTTAAAGCTCGATGTGAACAGATAAAAACTCAAATCGACACAACCACTTCAGATTATGATAAAGAAAAACTTCAGGAACGACTTGCAAAGCTTTCTGGAGGTGTGGCCGTTATAAATGTAGGTGGATCAACCGAGGTTGAAGTGAAAGAAAGAAAAGATAGAGTTGATGATGCTTTAAATGCTACAAGGGCAGCAGTGGAGGAAGGAATAGTTCCAGGAGGAGGAACAGCCCTTCTTTACTCAATAAAAGCAATTGATGGTTTGCAAGGTCAGAACCCAGATCAAAACGCTGGCATCGATATTATAAGAACTGCTCTTGAGTCTCCTACAAGACAAATTGCAGAGAATTCTGGTGTTGAAGGTTCTATAGTAATTGGCAAACTACTTGAGAGTACAGATGCTAGTTTTGGCTTTGATGCACAAACTGAAAAGTATACAAACCTTG
>CAYYMX010000007.1:0-33913 GCA_964473045.1 uncultured Alphaproteobacteria bacterium
GATTTCTAATATTCCAACATATTCTCTCAAAGGGATAAAATTTGAGAAAAAATTATTACCTTTTCTAATCATTTTATTTGCCAGTTTCATGTACTTGCTGGTAAGTGACTTCTGGTTAGCTATTATAATTTTCACTGCTGTTTACAATCTTAGTACACCTTTTGCAATTTACGAGTATAGAAAAATCTAAGGTAATTTTGATTTTTCTCCAATTGATATTAAACACGGTGTGATTAGTAATGTTAACACAAATGAAAACATTACCCCAAAGACTATAGCATTAGACAATTGTAACCACCATTGAGAACTAGGTGCACCAAAATTAACTTCATAGTCTAGAAAGTTTATATTTAATCCTATTGCCATCGGAATAAGTCCAAAGAAAGTCGTCATGGTAGTTAATAGAACTGGTCGTAATCTTTGGGCACCTGTTCTTATTATTGCATCCCTAACTTTTTCACCTTTATTTCTTAACTCTTTGTATGTATCAAGAAGTACAATGTTGTTATTTACAACGATTCCAGCCAAGGCAATTATCCCAATCCCTGTCATGATTATTCCAAATGCATTGCCACTAATAAGCAAACCTATCATGACACCAATTGTAGAAAATATTACAGATGACAAAATTACTAAACAAAAATAAAAACTATTAAAAGTAGCTATCAATATTAGTGTAATTAAAAATATTGAAATAAAAAAAGCTTTAAGAAGAAATTCTTTTGCTTCTTTTTGGTCTTCTTCTTGACCACTAAAATTTATAAATGATTTGAAATTTTTTGTTTCTATCCATTTTTTTGTTTCTAGTACTTTATTATTTGGAATCTCACCTTCAGAAACATCAAATAGAATATTTTTAGATTTCATAGAGTTAATTCTAGTAATCTTTCCTGTTTTATTTTTAGGAACTCTTTTTACAATCAAACTTAATGCTATAGGCCCATTTCTACCTTCAATTTGAATTTTTTCAAGTTCATTTAATGTTTGAAACTTTTTATCATATTTTACTACAATATCCACTTCTTCATCACTATCAAATGGCATATATTCAGTGACCTTTAGGCCATGAGTGATCATTTGAATAGCATTTCCAATAGATTCAATATCAATTCCATGTTTATCAGCTTGCGATCGATCAATTAATAATTCCCATTCAATTCCAGGGATATTTAAGTCTGAATCAATATTCTCAGACCAAGGACTGGTTTTAATAAAATTCAAAATTTCTGTGGTTTCAGTTTTTAATATTAAATCATTATTGTTAGTTATTTCGATCTCAATATCTCTATCTTTTGGTGGTCCATCTTTTTTTTCAATAAATTCAAATTTAACACCAGAAAAAATTCTGGTTACTCTTCTTAGATCCTCAATTATTGAGCTTGCTTTTGGTCTATTTTTCCAACTGACTAATTCTATTTTTATTGAACCAATTATATCTTCAGACTCACTTCTTTTTTGGCTTCCTTTAACAAAACCACTTCTAGAGTAAATATTCTTAATATATGAATTTTGTAAAATTTTACTTTCTATCTTTTTAATTATTTTATCCTTTTCTATTGCTGAAAAATTTCCTCTTGCGTGAATCACAACTTCTACATAGTCAGGCTCTATTGCAGGAAAATATTCAATCCCTTTGCCGAACTTTATATAAGTTGATTGTATGAAAAACAATAAAAAAGCTGTTAAAAAAATTAATTTTTTGGGGTGTTCTAAACAAAAATTTAATAATCCTATATATTGACCTTGTAATCCTTTTATATTATCTAAATCTCCTTTTTCTAAAAGATTTAGATTAACGATCTCTAATTTTGATTTGGGTTTATCAGTCCCAAAGATTGTACCTATTGCTGGAATAAAAATTAGTGCCATAAATAAAGATGATGTCAGTACTGCTAAAAGTGTAACTGGTAGAAAAAACATAAACTCTCCAGCAATACCAGGCCAGAAAATTAATGGTAAAAAAGCTGCCAGGGTTGTTGAGGTTGAAGCAAGAACTGGAACAAACATTTTTTTTGAAGCCAGAATAAATATTTTAGTCTTTTCAATGCCTTCATTTGCTCTTCTGTTTGCATACTCAACAACAATTATAGCTCCATCAATTAAGATGCCAACGGACAAAATTAATGCAAAAAGAACGACAGTATTAATTGTTACTTGGAAGAAAGAAAGAATTATCATTGACATTAAGAAAGAACATGGAATTGCAATGCTGACAAGTAAAGCTGATTTCCAACCCATAAAAATAAAAATTATAAATAGTACAATTAACGTAGCTAGAATTACATTATTTTCTAAATCATTTATTTTTGTTTTTATTTTTTCTGATTCATCTTGAAAAATGTCAATGTGAATTAATTGTGGAAAGTTTTTTTTGGTTTCCGAAACGGAATTCTTTATTTTTTCAATAGTCTCAATTATATTTTCTCCTGTTCTTTTTGAGACTTCTAGAATTATAGCATTTTCACCATTATTTCTTGCATACCCAATTTTTTCTTTGAATGAATCTCTTATTTCTGCAATATCTCCCAGTTTTATTACAGTGTCACTAGTTGATTTTATAGGTATTTCTAATAAATCTTCTCTGTTTTGAATTAAGCTAGGAATCTTAACATTAAAACTTCCAGTTTTATTAGTTAAAGTGCCAGCCGGTATCATTAAATTACTCTTTGAAATTGAAAACAAAACTTCTTTGGCAGTTAGCCCATAATTTTTTACAAACTTTGGATCTACTATTATTTCAATTTCTCTTTCATTCTCTCCAAGTATTTTCACTTCCAGAACTTCAGAAATATTTTCAATTTTTTCCTTAATGATTTTAGAGAATTTACTTAGAACTCGATCCTCTAATTTCCCGGAAATTGCTATTGCTAGAACAGGAAACCTTGAAAGGTTAACTTCATGAACTGTAGGTTCTTCTGTGTCATCAGGAAGCTTATTTTTAGTAAGGTCGACTTTAACTCTTGTATCTGACAATGCTTTGTCTGAGTCAAACCCTGCATCAAACTCTAATATTATATTACCTCCACCTAAAAAAGAATTAGATGAAATTTTTTTGAGACCTTCAATATTTTTTAGTTCTTTTTCAAGAGGTTTTACTAATAACCTTTCAGAGTCTGCTGGAGAAATACCTCTATGAATTAGAGATACATATATTACAGGAAGATTTATATCTGGATCAGATTCTTTTGGAAGAGAAAGATATTTGTATGAGCCAAAGAGTATTGAAAAAATTAAAAAAGTTAATGTAAGTTTTGGAGTGGTTAATAGTTTTACTATCATTCTGTTTTAAAATCTAAGTTAACAGACTCACCTTCTATTGTGTACTCATGACCCTGTGTTATAACAATTATGTTGTCGTAAATATTGGAGTTTTCAATATCTATCCAATATCCTTTTCCTATGTCACTAAGAATTTTAATTTGAAGAAACTTTACTGCATCATTCTCTATTACTTTTATTCCTATTTGTCCTTTGTTGTTTAGAGTAATTAATGAGGAAGGGATGAAAAAAGACTCTTTTGGATCTAATTTAAGTTCAATTTCACTTGTTAAACCACTTAATATTTCATTTTTAGGATTTTTAACTTCAACTTGAATTTTAAAGTTTCTAGTGTTTGGGTCTGAAGTTTTAGAAATATAATTTATAATGCCTTCAAATTTTTTTTCACCTATTTTGACATGAGCTTTTTGATTTAATTTTAATTTTCCTATTTCTTTTTCTGTTGCACTTAAATTAATATATATAGGATTAAGATCAACTACTCTAGCAATAGGATCTCCTTTTTTTACATAATCTCCTAATTCCACATAACTATCTTCAACTGAGCTATCAAAAGGCATAACAACTTTAGTGTTGTTAAGTTCAACTTGACTTTTCTCAAATAAAGCTAATGCATTTTCGAAGTTTGTTCTTGATTCAGATAACTTAACTTCGGATCTAAAGCCTTTTTGAAAAAGATTTTCTGCAACTTCGTATTCTTTCTTTCTTTGGTTTAAAAGTGCTTCCATTTCTTTAACTTTTGCAATTTTATCTTCTGGATCAATAATTATTAATTGTTTGCCAGCTTTATAAAAGATACCTTTGCTAAAATCTTTGTTGCCTACCAGACCTTCTACTTGAGACTTTATTGTTACAATTCTAGAAGCTTCAGTAAATCCACTCAACTTAATACTATTTGAAAATTGTTTTTTTTTAATTTTTTCTACTGCTACAGTTTTTTTAGTTTCAACTGCATAAGTTTTTTCTTTCTTTTCATTATCTTTTAAAAAAAAGTAAAATAAAAAAATTGATGAAAAAAATAAGATCCAAATAATACGTTTCATTGCTTTATAATTTTAATATTAAATTTTTTAAACGGAAATATGATAATTTGCTATATATTTAGTTAATATTAAAAATTAAATCTAATCTAATCAAACAAAAGTTTTATAAGTTGGGAATGTTTAAAAAATATGCTGCAATAGATATTGGTAGCTATAATTGTAGATTGGTGATAGTTGAAAAAAACAACAGCAATTTTTATAAAATTGTTGAAAAATTTTCAATGGAAACAAACTTAATAAAAGATTTATCATACAATAATGAATTTACTCCCAAAAAAATTTCTAAAACAATAAAATGTTTGAAGGAAATCTCAAAAAAAATTACTCAGCACGGCATCACAAAATATAGATGTGTGGCTACTGAAGCCTGCAGACAAGTAATTAATCCGGAGTTTTTTACTGAAAATGTAATGCAACAAACTGGACTTAATGTTGAAATAATTTCTAGCTATGAGGAAGCAAGATTAAGTTTAAAAAGTTGTGAACCCTACATGAAAAGATTTAAAAAAAATGGATTACTTTTTGATATTGGGGGAGGTAGTACAGAACTTACTTTTTTTAATTTAAAAAAAAAGAATATTATCACAAAATCTATATCTCTCGGAGTCGTGAATTTGTCTGAAAAATCCGATATTTTTGGAGATAACTATGTTAAAGATATGATGGTCAAACATTTTATTAAATTTAAAAATAGTTTATCAGATTTTACTTTTGATAATTTGAGTTTAGGTTCATGTAGTACTGTTACAACATTATGTGCAATGCATCTAAATTTAAGTAGTTATCAAGCAAATAAAATTGAAGGTTATGAAATTGATGCGAAGGAAATATTCAAAGCCTCAAATTTTTTTAATAATCTTTCAGATAATGAAAGATCAAAACATCCATGCATAGGAAAAAGATATAATTTGTTAAAGAATGGTATTAAAATACTTGAAAAAATTCTGGATATTTTTTTAATTAATAAAGTTATTGCAACTCATAAAGGATTACGCGATGGAATGATTAATGAACTGGTATAGTTTATGAATAAAGTTAAAATTACTGATAAAAAAAAAAGTTCTAGCAAAGATTGGCTAAGAAGACATTTGAATGATGAATATTATTTAAAATCTAAAAAAGATGGCTATAGATCACGTGCCTCATACAAACTTATACAAATTGAAGAAAAGTTTAAGGTAATTAAAAAAAGTCAAAGTGTCTTAGATTTAGGTTCCGCACCTGGTGGATGGGTTCAGGTCATACGGAAGATTTCCAAAAAAAATGCATTAATCCTTGGTATAGATCTTTTGAAAATTGAAAGAATTGAAGGCATTAAGTTTTTTCAAGCTGATATTTTTGATGATGACATATTAGAAAAAATAAATTTTTTTTTTAAAAATAAAAAGATAGATCTAATTCTAAGTGACATGTCACCAAACACCTCAGGTAATAAAACAGTTGATCATTTGAGAATTGTTAATTTAGTTGAAAAAGTGCTAAATCTAGCCGGAAAAATTTTGAGACCTGGTGGCAGTCTAATTACTAAAGTTTTTCAAGGTGGTGCACAAGGCCAACTTCTAACCTTGATGAAGAATGAATTAAGTTATATAAAATATTTTAAGCCAAAGGCATCAAGACAAGAATCTCCTGAAACATATTTATTTGGTATAAAAAAATAAAAAAATTTACTTGTTTTAAAAAAATTAATTTTGGATTAGATTATTTTATGAAAATATTAGCAGAAGCTCTTACGTTTGATGATGTTCTTATCCTACCATCAAAGTCTGATATAAGACCTTCGGAAGTTGATGTATCAACTAGAATAGCAAGAAATTTAAAGTTAACTATTCCTCTTATTTCATCTGCTATGGACACAGTAACAGAGTCTGCTTTAGCCATAAAAATTGCTCAAAATGGTGGTTTAGGTGTTATCCACAAAAACCTTGATTTTGAAAAACAAGCTGACGAAGTTTTGAAAGTAAAACGTTTTGAATCTGGGATGGTAATTAATCCACTAACTATTAATCCAGAAAACACTCTTCAAGAAGCTATTCAAATCAAGGACAAAAATAATTTTTCTGGCATACCAGTTGTTGAGAAGGGTACTAAAAAACTAGTTGGAATATTAACAAATCGAGATATTCGTTTTGCTAAAAATCTTGATCAACCTGTTAGTGCTCTTATGACAAAAAAAGAATTAATAACAGTTTCTGAAGATATTACTATGAATGAAGCCCAAAAATTGCTTCATAAACATAGAATTGAAAAACTACTTGTTGTTAATGATAACTACAAATGTATTGGACTAATTACTGTAAAAGATATTGAAAAAGCTGAAAAATTTCCTCAAGCGTCAAAAGATAAAATGGGTAGATTAATAGTTGGTGCTGCAATTGGTGCTGGAGAAGTTCAGGGACTTGAAAGATTAAAATATCTTTATAAGGCAGGTGTTGATGTTGTTGTAATCGACACTGCTCATGGTCATACAAAGAATGTTATTGAAACTTTAAAAAATGTTAAAAAAAAATATCCCAAAATTCCAATTGTTGTTGGCAATATTGCAACAGCAGAAGCTGCAACTGATTTAATTAAAGCGGGTGCAGACAGTTTAAAAGTTGGCATAGGGCCTGGATCTATTTGTACAACAAGAATAATTGCTGGTGTTGGAGTTCCGCAATTACATGCAATTCATGAAACTTATAAAATTGCCAAAAAAAATAATATTCCCATAATTTCAGATGGTGGAGTTAAATATTCAGGCGATATTGCCAAAGCAATAGCCTTCGGAGCTGATGTTGTTATGATTGGATCGCTTTTTGCTGGCACAGATGAGGCACCTGGCGAAGTTTTTTTGTCAAATGGAAGAACATATAAATCTTATAGGGGGATGGGATCTTTGGCGGCAATGGAAAAAGGTTCAGCGGATAGATATTTTCAAGATGAAATTGACAAAAATGAAAAACTGGTTCCTGAAGGCGTTGAAGGAAGGGTTCCTTACCGAGGTGCAGTTAACGAAGTAATACAACAATTAATTGGCGGTTTAAGGGCTTCAATGGGTTATACTGGCAATAGAAACATTAAAGAATTTAAAGAGAGGACAAAACTTTTAAGAATTACATCTGCTGGTTTAAATGAAAGTCATGTGCACGGCATTTCAATAACAAGAGAATCACCAAATTATCAATTAAACAAATGAAAGATTCAATATTAATTATTGATTTTGGTTCTCAAGTTACAAAACTTATTGCTCGAAGGATTAGAGATTTTGGAGTGTATAGCCAGATAGTTGCTTATAACAAACTTAACAAAGATTTTTTTAAAAAAAATGTTATTAAGGGTATTATTTTTTCGGGTGGCCCTTCATCCGTAGAAAAAAAAAATTCGCCCAAAATAAAGAAATTTATTTATGAACTAAAAATACCTATCTTAGGAATTTGTTATGGATTGCAACTTCTTTGTAAGCACTTTGGTGGTTCTGTAACATCGTCGAAAGACAGAGAGTTTGGTAAAAAAAATATTTTTTTATTAAAGAACTCATTATTGACAAAAGGAACTTATTTATTGAATAAAAAATATCAAGTATGGATGAGTCATAGTGATAAAGTAGATAGAATTCCTAATGGATTTGAGAAAGTTGCTTCAAGTGATGATTGTGAATTTGCAATCGTTCAGGATATTAAAAAAAGTTTTTTTGGGGTCCAATTTCATCCAGAAGTAATTCATACACTAAATGGTATGAAATTAATAAAAAACTTCGTTTTTAGTGTTTGTAACTGCAATGTCAGTTGGAATATGTTGTCATTCAAAAATGAGATGATAAATAAAATTAAAGAGACTGTTGGTAATAAAAATGTAGTTTGTGGATTATCAGGTGGGGTTGATTCAACCGTGACAGCAATTCTTATCCATCAGGCAATTGGCGAAAGACTGAAATGTGTTTTTGTAGATACTGGTTTAATGAGAAATAATGAAGTTTATGAAATAAAAAAACTTTTTAACAAATACTTTAATATACAACTTGAAATAATTGATGCGAGTAAACAGTTTTTCAAAAATTTGAAAGGGATAAAGGATCCAGAAAAAAAAAGAAAAATTATAGGGAAAATTTTTATTCAAGTTTTTGAAAAATTTTCTAAAAAACAAAAAAACATTAAGTTTTTAGCACAAGGAACGTTATACCCTGATGTCATAGAGTCTATTTCTCATGTGGGTAGTTCTAAAGTAACAATTAAATCTCATCACAATGTTGGGGGCTTACCTAAAAAAATGAAATTAAAACTAATAGAACCTTTAAAAAACTTGTTTAAGGATGAAGTGAGAGTGTTGGGAAAGGAATTAAGTATTCCTTTAGAATTTATTGAAAGACACCCTTTTCCAGGTCCTGGTTTAGGTATAAGAGTTCTTGGTGAAATTACAAAAAAAAATATAGAAACACTTCAAAATGCCGATGAAATATTTGTTGATCTAATTAAAAAAAAAGGACTATATAATAAAATTTGGCAAGCTTTTTGTGTTCTTTTGCCAGTAAAAACAGTTGGAGTTATGGGTGATGATAGGACATATGAAAGAATTTGTATTTTAAGAGCTGTTACATCTGTTGATGGAATGACTGCAGAATCTTATAGTTTCGATGATGATTTTTTAAACATTTGCGCTAGTGAGATTATTAACAAAGTTTCTGGCATTAATAGAGTATGTTATGATCTAACTTCTAAACCACCAGGTACTATTGAGTTCGAATAAAGTAAAATGAATCCTTTAGAAGAAAATACTGACAAATTTTTTTGGCATCAATATGATAGTTTTTATGAAAAACATTTCCCTAAAGATCTTCATGGAAACATTCTGGAAATAGGAGTTCTTAGAGGTCATTCTATTAGATATTTACTCAAAAGATTTCCGAGTGCAAAAAGTGTAATTGGTGTTGACATTATTGAAGAAAAAAAAAAATGGCCTAAGCATAGTAAAATTCAATATTATATGGTTGACCAAAGTGATGAAAATCAAATAAATAATTTTTTTACTAAAAACAATAATTTTGATCTTATAATTGAAGATGGTTCTCATTTCCCATCTCATCAAGAAAGATGCTTTAGATTAGGTTTTGAAGCAATAAGTAATGGGGGTATTTATATTGTTGAGGATATTCATTCCTGTCTTCCAGATCATGAACTTTTTAAAAAAGAACAAGGATATTTAGAAAATGAATTTACACCCAGTCTCTTAACATTACTTTTAGTTTTTGAAAGGTGTAAAAGAAAACAAAAGCAGATTACTGAAAGTGATTTAAAACAACTCTCAAAAAATAAAAATTTCAATTCTTCAACAGTTAATAGACTATTTAATTTGATTGATGAAATAAATATTTACAAAAGAGTTACCTTTCCTGATAGATGTTGGAATTGTGGAAGAGAGAACTTTTCATATGCTAATTATAAATGTTTTTGCAATGTTGAACTTTATAAAATGGCAGATAGCATGACGACAGTTATCAAAAAGAAAAAGTAATCTAATGACAAATATTATTTAAATTCCTAATTTGGCTGCGGTGAAAATAACTTTTATTATATCAACTTTATCATCAGGAGGAGCTGAAAGAGTTGCCTCCATTCTTTGTAATTACTGGCATAGAGATGGTCACAAAGTTAACATAGTCACTTTTGAGAATGATTTGGAAAAACCACATTATCCTATTGACAAGGAAATAAATGTTCATAGGCTTAATTTGATTAAAAAGTCATCAAACCTCTTTGCCTTCTTGTATAACAATATAACTAGAATTTTTATAATAAGAAAAAAAATAAAAAATTTATCTCCAGATATTATTATTTCTTTCATGCCTGAAACCAACATAATTTCTATAATTGCGGCATTTAAAACAAATATACCTATAGTGATATCAGAAAGAGTTCACCCTGCTTACAATGAAATTGGTAGCGTAAGATCATTAGCTAGAAAATTTTTTTATAAATATGCAAAAAAAGTTGTAGTCCAAACAGCAGATATTGCAAATTGGATAAATGAAAACTGTAAAACTAAATCTGTAGTTATCCCAAACCCAGTTGAAATTAGTGCAATAAAGGTTTTTAAAAACAAAAATTCTTTTATAAATAAATCATTTTCAAAGAAAAAGACTATTGTTTCCATTGGCAGACTTGATCATCAAAAAGGATTTGATCTCCTTATTAGTTCTTTTTCTCAAGTTTATCAAAAACATCCCAATTGGATTCTAATAATTTTTGGTGAGGGAAGTGAAAGAGAAAAGCTAGAACATTTAATTAGAAAAAATACACTTAAGAAAAAAATTTTATTATTAGGCGTAACAAAAAATATTATTTCAGAACTTAAATCTTGTGATTTATATATCCATCCTTCTAGATATGAAGGGTTTCCTAACGCGCTGGTTGAAGCTTTAGCTTGTAAAAAACCTGTGATTGCTTCAGATTGTCCAGGTGCAACAAAAGAAATTTTAGATAATGGGAACAATGGTTTTCTATTTCCAACGAATGACAAAGATTCTTTGGCTAAATGTATGGACAAATTAATGTCAGAGAAAGAATTGCGAAAAAAATTTATTTCTAAAGGCTTTAATTCTATTAAAGAGTTTGATGCGCCTTTGATTGCTAAAAAATGGTCTGATTTATTTTATAGTATTTGTTCGAAGTCAAAAAAGAATTAATTTCTACAAATCTTGGCTGATTCTTCATTTTAGTGGATTTCCAGTGCCAAATATGTTCTGCTCATCTAAATCATTTTTTATATTTTCGTGTAATCGTACATTTCCAGCCACTATTTTTTCTTTTGACTAAAATTTCTAGATGTTATTAATGCTAATAAAAAGAAGTAACTTCCTTGCCACCATCCTAACCAGAAAGAAAAGTTTACTAATGATGTGCTCCAAAAATAAGTATTGTAAAAAATCAAAATATATTTTTCTCTGAGTATGGAGCGTCTATAAATGTGTATGTTTATTAATATTAAAAATAAGAAAAAAGATACTGTTCCAAAAATCCCAGTTTCAAGGAGTAATTCAATAAAAAAATTGTGAGGATGACTTGGAATATACGTCATGTCTCCAGTTGATTTGTGACCAATTATTTCTTGGCTACCATCAATGAAATTAGATGTATCTGGTCCATATCCAATACCTAACCTTTCCTTAAATTTTGATAAAGAAAAACCCCAAATAAATTGCCTGTGTGCATCAATCAGTTGAGTTGAAATTTTAAATTCAAAATTATCAATTGAAGTTTTATTAAAGTCTTCAGGTAGACTTTTAATTAAAAGTGAAGAAAATACTAATGAAAGTAATAACAAAAATGTTAGGAAAAATTTTGATTTAAAAATATTTAAATAAGCGTGAAATATTACGCAAGTTATGCAGGCTAAAATAATACCTAAAAATGCTGAGTTACAGTTACTCATTATTATACTTGGTATTAGAGGTAAAAATATTAATAGATTTAACTTTGATTTTTTAAAAAGGGGGATTAACAAAGTTGTAATAGTAATTATGTTCAAAATTCCTTTAAACTTTTTAACTTCAGCATAAGTTTCATAGTCAAAATGATAAAGGTCATAAGCAAAAATAAAAATAATATTTAAATAAGAACTCAGTACAAAGTACTTTAAGATTTGTTGTAGTAAAATGAAGTCTTTTTTTAAACAACAAAATAAACTGTAACTGACAATTATAAATCCAATAAGATATGCAAAAACTGGGATTGATCTTTGTATGTTATGAGAATGCAGACTAGATAACAGAAAACTTAAAAAAAAAAACGTAAAAATAATTTTTGAAAATTTTTTAAAATTAAACTGATTTAGTAAAAATTTTCTATATTCAAAAATAATGATTAGTATCCCTAACAATAGGCTGACCCCAAAGGCAATTGGATTAATCATTAAAAAGGTAAAACTGAAACCAATTAGAAAAGATGATATTTTTTTTTTATAGTTCACTAGCTAATTTTTTTATCTCAATTAAAGAAAATATAGTAAAAGCCATCCTAGAAAAATAGATAAAATAAAATAAAGGAAATAACTTAGTAAATTACTGAAATATTTAAGCAAATCCTTTTTGTTTATTTCTAAAAGAAACTTTTTTATTGTAATGATTTTTTTTAAAAAAAATATTGTTAAAGCACCTACTACGAAATAAAGAAACAAATTCAGTAAGTCATAATAGAATATTATCTGATCCTTTAAATGTTCAATATAACCAAGCATCAAGGAGAATTTTTTTCCCTTTTCTCACACTCAGAACAGATCTGGTAATTTATTTTTCTCTTGGGATAAATGGTACTTACTTCTTCAGAATAAACCCAGAAGATTGAGCAACATTTTTGACACTCAATCCAAACTCTATCCATACGATTTACTATCCAGACTTTAGCTTGTCTAGTACTTTAGTAAATACTCCCTGAAGGTCTTCTTTTTTTACCTTTTTCGGATTGATCTTAGCTTTTTTCTTTTTTTTTGCCATTCTAATCTCCTTATTCTATACTATAATATTAAAACTAGAAGTATTGTCAACCGGTCTATATAGTAAATTAGCGTTGTTACAAATTATTGATAATCTGATATTTAGTACAACTGGCAAGCAAATTTTAGAAATAACGGATCCGATACAAAGATTTATTAGTGATTCTAAAGTTTCTGATGGTTTATTGAATATTAGTATTTTGCATACTAGTTGCTCATTAATGATTCAGGAAAATGCTGATAGTACTGTTTTGGCGGATATCAAAAACTTTTTGAATAAAGTTGCTCCAGAAAAAAAGGAGTATTTTCATAATACAGAGGGTCCAGATGACATGCCGGCTCATTTAAAAACTATGTTAACACAGACAAATTTAACCTTAAGTGTTAAAAGAAAAAGAATTGTTTTAGGAACATGGCAAGGGATTTTTTTACTTGAACATAGGAGTAGCAATAAAAAAAGAGAAATTTTAATTCATCTATTAGGAAATTGAATTGGCACTTTTATCTTCACCATTATGCAATTTTGGAGAAAAAATCAATCATTTTAACTTGAAGAATGTTGATGGTAAGATGATAGGGAACAAGCAAATAAAAGGATTAAATGGAACATTAGTAATGTTTATTTGTAATCATTGTCCTTATGTAAAGGCTATTATAGAGAAAACCGTTAGTACTGCTGATAAATTAAAAAGTTCTGGAATAAATTCCGTAGCTATAATGCCCAATGATACAAAAAACTATCCAGAAGACAACTTTGAGAACATGAAAAAATTTTATAGACTTTATGGGTTTAATTTTCCATATCTAGTAGATGAGGATCAAAAAGTAGCAAAAAAGTTTGGTGCTGTATGTACACCTGATTTTTTTGGTTATAACTCCAATGATGAATTACAGTACAGAGGAAGAATAGCTGAAATGAAAGATTTAAAATTTCAAAATGAAAAGAATGACTTATTAGATGCAATGATACTTATTTCCAAAACAGGAAAAGGACCTCTTAATCAGTTTGCTAGTTCTGGTTGTAGCATTAAGTGGAAATAGAGCTTTTGAATATTTTTTTAACTAATAAACTTGCGTCTTTTGCTTCATAGTCGGGTTTTTGAAAATAATCATTCATCCAAAATTCGTACCGGTTTATAAATCCAGTTTTAAGTCCAATTTGTTTTGCACCATTTAAATCCCAGCCGTGAACAGCTATCATTATTGCGTCTTGAGGAGTGCAATTAAAATGTTTTATGACCATTTTATAAGGTTCTGGATGAGGTTTCCATTTTTTTACCGAGTCAATAGAAAAACATTTTGTTACATATTTTTCCAGAAGGTTTTTTTTTAAAAGATTTTCAGTATTTTTGGCCGATCCATTTGTTAGGGTTACAATCTTTATATTTTTTTTTTTTAACATTTGAAATGCATTTTTTATTTCTGGATGTGCTTTCAAATTCTTAAAGCCATCAAACAAATAATTTATTGTTTTTTTTTCAATCTTTATTTCTTCAGAAAATAATATTTTTTGCAATTCATTTAGCCCTATTGTCTTAAAATCAACAAATTTTGATTTATCCGAAAGTGCAAAACCTTCTTTTAGAACTGACAAAAACCAATTTTCCACAAGATAACTTGAAAGATTAAATCTTTTAAACCTATTTTCTATCTCGTCTAGTTTAAAGATAGTTTGATTTACATCAAAGATAACTATTTTTACTTTACTCATATATATATTTAAAATTCTAAAAATTATAAGAAAAATTACTACTTTTTTTCTAAAATTTGACAAAAATTGGCATGAATAATGCTCATTAAAGCAATATGAAAAATATTGTGGATATCAAGGCACAAATCAAGTCTTTAAAAAAAAAAAGTATTGTGAATAACCAAATTGAAACTATTCAGGATGGTTTGGTACTTTCTAATGATATTCTTAGTAAAATTCCTAATCTATTACTGAACCCTAAACTTTCAACTAAAAAAAAAATCAAATCATTAATTTTAACTCTTAGGCATTAAAAAAATGATAATAAATAATTTTTTAGGAGGACTTGGCAATCAGTTGTTTCAAATCGCAACAGCTTTTGCTCTTGCACAGAGGATTGGCACAGATTTCGCTATTAATTACAATTTAGGTATGGGTTTTGGACAAGGTCATCATCCAAATAGATACAAGAGTAATATCTACTCCAAAATACATGAAACAACTAAAAACCTTTTTATACCCTATAAAGAACCAAAATTTCAGTATGTTCCTATTCCAGAAGTTAATAATTTATGTTTAGAAGGATATTTTCAATCTGAAAAATATTTTTCTGATTTTAAAAATAAAATTAAAAATTTATTGGTATTTCCAAAAGAATTAAAAGGAAAGATTAATCAAAAAATAAGATTTTCAAACAAAAAAAAGATTGGGATTCACGTTAGAAGAGGTGACTACAACGACAAAAAAAATAGAGATGTTTTTGCTAATATTGGAAAAGACTATGTGATTAATGCGATGAAATTGTTTGGAGATGATGATGTTGATTTTTTAATATTTTCTGATGATCTTAAAACAATTGAAAATGAATTCGACATGTCAAAATTTACTAACCTTAATAATTCTAATGAGATTGAAGATTTGTATGCATTGTCTCAATGCGATGGTATGATTATGAGTAATAGTTCTTTTTCTTGGTGGGGTGTTTGGCTTGGGAAAAAAAAGTATAAAGTGATTTCTCCTGAAAAATGGTTTGGCCCTAAAGGACCTAAAGATTTTCAAGATATATACAATGAAGATTGGATAAGAATAAAATGATTTCTGTTTTAATTCCTAGCTATAATAATGTAAAAACTCTGCCCATGGCTATAACGTCTGTGTTGGAGGCTAATAGCGTCAATGAAGTTATAATAATTGATGATAATTCCAATGATGAAACAGAAGGTTTAGTTAATTCTATTAAAAACTCTACCGATAAAGTTAAATATTTTAGAAATAATAAATCAGTTGGCTCAGGTTTGTCTTTTGTTAAAGCCTTGAAAAATTCACTATCACCATTTGTTTTAACTTTAGACCCTAACAATTTTGTGAACCCTGTAGGTATAGACAACTTGATGGATTTTTTATTAAAAAACAATCTTGAAGTAGCTTATGGAAAAATGGCTATAAAAAAAGATTCAGGAATTTTTGAATATACTCATCCAGGAAATGTTGAATCAGATTATGTTAGCAATAGAAATGAACTTAAAGATTTATTTATGTATGGAATGTACATGCCTTCCTTTGGAACAATAATTAACAAAAAAAAAATAATTGATTTTTGTGATGAGAATTATATCAAGAAATTGTCTAATGACTTTGGAGCTAACTTTCAAGCAGAAAACTATGATTTACTATTAAATTTATCTAGTAAGAAAGCAAGGACTGGCTTTCTTAATCAAGTGGTGTGTATATGGGATTCTAATAAGAATAAGGAAACCAAAAAATTCTCAGAACAAATATTTTCAGGCAAAAAGTGTTTTTCTGATGCAGGGCCTTATGAAGAAGCTTTTTTGTTTAATAAATATTACTATAACGAAGATAATTATGACAATCATGTTAAATTTAGAATTGTAAATAGATTAAGAAAAAAATTTGAAAACCCCAAAGGGAAATTGATTGGAGTAGAGAATAATTTATTCAGGCATTTTGAAGATTTTATTAAAAGAACTAATCTTCAAACAAAAGTTAAATATAAAAATGAGAAAAATCATTCCAATAAGGTTATGGGTTTTCAATCTGGACACGACGTTAGTTATTGTATACTTGAAAATGGAAAACCACTAATTCATGAAGAGCTCGAGCGGTTTACTAGAATTAAAGAACCAATTGGAGATGGGTTAAAATTTTATTTTGATAGTAATAAGAATAAAAAAGAACAGATTTCCAACTTTGCATTTGGTAATTTTGGAGGACGTTCAGGTATAAGTACTAACTTTTTAGCTAAGAAATGGGAAACTGAATGTAACGATTCAAAATCTGATAAGCTAATGCAGAAAATTATTAAAAAAAAAAGTGGACAATTTCAAGAATTTTCTCATCATTTAGCGCATGCTGCTAATGCCTTTTTTTCAAGTAACTTTAAAGAGTCGTTAATTTTGACAATTGATGGTGGTGGATGTCAATCGGATGGTTCGATTACATGCACAACAGTTTACAAAGGTAAAGAAAAGAATATTAATGAATTGAAAGTTTACAATTTTTCAGACTTTAACTTAGGAATTGGGTGGAATTTTGTCACTAAACATTTTGGTTTGTCAATTGGTTCTCCAAAGGGAAATCAAGCAGGAACTGTGATGGCTATGTCATCAATGAGTAACTCTGAAAAATATGTTGATCAAATT
Organism: uncultured Alphaproteobacteria bacterium; assembly: GCA_964473045.1. GTDB lineage: Bacteria > Pseudomonadota > Alphaproteobacteria > Methylaequorales > Methylaequoraceae > CAYYMX01. The sequence goes on from CAYYMX010000007.1 coordinate 17,139, forward strand.
ATTGAAATAATGACTTCGGATATAATTCCTCAAAACAATCGTTTTTTATATTCAGGTCAATCGCAATTATCAGAAAAACTTTTTGGCAAGGAAGAACTTACCGAACAAAAAATGTTTGATATATCCTCAAGCTTACAAAAAGGTACGGAAATTCTTTTTAAAAATTTGATTTCTGAATATTTGAAGAGCAGTCCATCTGAATACTTGTGTGTATCTGGTGGCTGTGCATTAAATTCAGTTTTAATTGGTAAGATTAAAACCTGGTTTCCACAGATAAAAGAGGTATATGTTCCACCAGTTCCATATGATGCAGGATTGGCTATTGGGTCAGCTCAATTTTTGTGGCATCAAATTATGGGAAAAGAACGAGTGGTTTGGAAAGATAACTTTACACCATATCTAGGAAGAATTTATAGTGAAAATGAAATTAAAAAATCTTTAAAAAAATTTGAGGGTTTTCTCAAGTTTGAAAAAGTTGATGATTCTAGAGTTCTTGAATTAATAAAGAATCAGAATATTGTTTCAGTTTTTGGAGGTGGTTCAGAATCAGGACGAAGGGCACTAGGAAATAGAAGTATATTAGCTGATCCAAGAGATAGCAAAATGAAAAAATTAATTAATGATGAAGTTAAACATCGACAATGGTTTAGGCCATTTGCTCCATCAATTTTGAGAGAAAAAGTTCATGAGTGGTTTGAAGATGATGCTTCAAGTCCATACATGACCCATGTTCTTAAATGGAGATCTAATAAGAGAAAATTAGTACCAGCTGTGGTTCATTATGACAATACAGCAAGACTTCAAACGGTAACTATCAAAGATAATAAATGGTATTATAATTTTTTAAGGGATTGGGAGAAAATTTCTGGAGTTCCAATACTACTTAATACAAGTTTTAATGATTCCGAGCCTATTGTTGAAACACCAGATCATGCAATCAAGTGTTTTTTAAAAACAAAAATTAATTACCTGTATTTTTTTGATTATAATATCTTAATTTCAAAATAATTCTTTTTGTGAATTAAAAAAAATATAGACAGAATTAATGTACAATCTAAAATTTTAGTATGTTAGACCTTTTCTTGCTTAGACATGCTAAATCAGATTGGAACTCTTATGATGGAAGTGATTTTAGTAGGGATATAAATTCTATTGGTATTGAAAAAACTAAAATTATAGGTGATTATTTAAAAAAAAAAAAAATTAGAATTCAAGAAGTTCTTTGTTCGCCATCTATACGAACGAAGAAAACATTAGAAATAATCCTAGAATTTTTTGAAGAAGATCCAATAATAAATTTTGTAGATAATTTATACAATTTCCCAGATTTAGGAATTTTTCAGACTGTAATTAAAGAAGCAAAGAAAAGATCAGTAATGGTAATTTCTCATGAACCAGGTTTATCTGAGTCCATCGAAGACTTAACAAATAATCTTGGAGATAAAGATTGTCAAAGAGCTATGCTAAAGTTTCCTACTTCAAGTATATTTCATATTAAATTTAATTCTAAAAGTTGGCAGGAAATTTCCAAAAGCAACTCTACCGTAGTTTCTTTTGTTACGCCAAGAGATTTAATGGATTAAAGTGTAGCTATATAAGCTTGAGAACACTTTTTTGAACTTTGGATTCTTTTTAGATTTTCAGTACTTTTAGATTTAAATTCAGAAATAATTTTCTGATTCTTTGAAATTAGTTTTAGGACTGTTTGCTTACTATTGTCATTGAAAACATAGTTTTTCTCTTGGATATCATTTATAATTTTTTTTCTAATTTTGTCCAAGTGGTTGATTTTTTCAAAATCATTTTGCCCGATTAAGTAAGAAATTCTTTCAGATATTCTTTCCAATCTTTCTAGTTGTTTATTTATTAATTGATCAGAGTCAAGCATTTTTGAGTTTTCCTTCACTAAAGAAAATTTCGTTAAGAGCATTAATACCCTTGTTGATACCGTCTACGGCTTTTTCTTTAAAGCATTTTATTAATTGTTGTCTACAAAACTCATAAATTTGAAAAAGTTTGCCAGCTAATGTTTTGCCTTTTTCAAAATCCAAAGTTGTTTGTAACGTATAAATAATAACGAGTGATCTGCTAAAATGTTTAGTTCTCACTTGTCTCTCACTATTCTTACCTGTTGCTGAAGCTACTAATCCCATCGATTTTCTAAGTTCACTAACCATTGTTTTTACAATAGAGATTGGATTTTGATTTTCTATTGATGATTTCTCTGTTTTTTTATAGAAAGATTTTGCTTTATTATAATTGTAAGTCATGGTAGTTTTTTTCTATGGTTAATCCTATAAATTTTACTAATAGTCCGGAGAATTTTAATTCTCAAACAGAGTTTGAAAATGGTACTGCAATTGGTATGCCACCGATACATTTTCAAAATAGAAAATTAGCACCACTTAGCAATCTAAATGATGCTAATTCATACAATCCCGACTATAACCCAATTAAACGCTATCACCCTTTTCTTGCTCCATCGGTTGGTTCAACAACAGTGGCTTATTTAAAGTCAAGAGTTTATCTCACGCCTCTTTACCTCCATGATGAGGCTGCCATTAAATACTCTATGATTTCAAGGGTCTACACCAGTGCTAGTGACATTAAAAATAATCAAATGAGAGTGGCTTAGTCCTCATTTTCCATTTCTTTTTCTTCTTTGGAGACTTTTAAGAATATTTGAAATAGATCCCCTTCAGTAACTACGCCTGAAAGTGTTCCTTTTTTTTCTACGACTGGGATGGATTCACCCACAAAATCTTTGCAAATATCTATACATTTGAAAACATTTTCATCCGAAGATAATTTTAGAAATTTCTCTACGGATACTTTGTTTATCTTCTTTTTTTTATTTTTCTGACTAAGTAGATAGGGCAAATCAAATTTCCCTACTAATTTTTTATTTGAGTCAACTAAGTATCCCTCACTATTTTTTGATTTTACAAGAGTTTTAATGGCATCATCAATAGTCATTTTTGTTTTTATCTCACAGTAATCCTGGTGGGCAATTTCAGAAATTTCGATTTGTTGAAGTTTTATATTTTCTCTACCTAATTTTAGATCAATGTTTTTATTTGCCAAAACCTTATCAAAAACTGACTGACCAATGATTTTGTGAGAAATTAATGATGCAAAAACTATACTTATTCCTGCAGCTAGAGTGGCTTGATAGTCTGAAGTTAGTTCAAGTATAATCATCATATTAGCAACAGGACCACCAATTACACAGCTTGCTAAGGACGACATTGAGGCTACTGTTAAAAGATTTATATTAAGCGTGGGAACAAAGCTGCTAAAAACTGTACCAAGAATTAGACCAACACAAGCTCCGAGGAATAGAGCAGGGGCAAAGACACCTCCGATTAAACCCATTCTTAGACAAATTACTGTTAGTATTAATTTAAAAAGTAAGAAAAGAAATGCTATTTTTAGTGTGATGTTTCCAGTAACCATCTCTCGAATTGCTTCTGTTCCAAGTCCAATTACTTCTGGTAAATAAATAGCTACCATTCCGCATATAACAGCAGCCAATGCTGGTTGTAGAACTGGTGTTATTTTGGAAATATCCGGAAAAAACTTTGGGTGAGTTAATCCACGCATGTAAACAATAGCAATTAAACCACATACCATTCCTGATATTATAAAAAATGGGAAGTCATATATAGATTGAATGCCACCAATTGGAGAAGAGAAAATTGGTTCTAATCCAAAAAAGGTTTTTGTAAAAATATACGAGACTATTGAAGCAACAAGTATTGGAGCAAAAGATGCTAATGATTGATGCCTTAAAATTACTTCTCGTGCAAAAATTAAACCTGCTAGTGGTGCCCCAAAACCGGAGGAGATTGCTGCCGCAACACCAGCACCAATAAATATTTGGTATTGTCCTTCTCTTCTAAATAGTTTGTTTATTTCTGCACCTATTGTTGCTCCAAAGTGAACTAACGGTCCATACTGGCCTACTGAACCCCCAGCGGAAATTGACAAAATTGATGAGAAAGATGTTAAAAATCCTGCTTTAATATTTAGTGGTTTTTTTTCGGAATGAACAGCAAGGATTACATCTGGTGGTCCATGCCATCTATGGTCCATAACATATTTTCTTATGTAACCAACAATAAGCCCAACAAAAAATGGTGTGGCAATTACAAAAAATAAAAATTCAAAAGTATTGTCAAACAATCCAAAGATACCATAAAAACTGTGATCAGAGTTTCTGAACAGATTTGTAAGAAATTTTACTAGTTTTATGAAACCGTATACACTAATTGATGTGACTACTCCAATCAGTGATCCCATAATTAAAGTAGTAAAGATTGAAAAAAACATACTTAACCCCGCAATTATATATACTGGGGTTAAGTAATGAATGCTAGGATTAAGTTAGTTTAATTTAATTTAATGTCCTATATTTTTTAGGGATATTATCCCATGCATCTCTTAAGTCTTTAGCAATTAAATATGCTGGTTGCACGTAGTTCATATCCTCGTTGTCCTGAATTCTTTTTGACATGTATCTAATGAATCTATAAAGCCAAGTTAAATTTTCTGCAATTTCTTGACCATTTTCATTATTTAGACAATTCTGAAGTGTAAAAGCAATTTTAGAAATTTTTTCTGCTTTTTCTTTCGATTTTATTGAAACTGAAAGATCTTCAAATAACAATTCTTTTAGCTCCTCAATTTCTTTTGTCAGTCCATCAAACATTCTTTTTATAATTTCATACTTAGACAATCTAGTTTCATCAATTGCGTCATCTACTAAGTCCTTTTTATGCTTGATTTTTTCTTCTTTATCTCTAATTTCTGAATAATTTTTCATAAGTCCATTAACCTTTCTAACTAGTTTATACTTAGTTTAAACGACAAATTAAAAAAATGTTTAGGCTAGCAATCTAAGTTTTTCAATTTCTGCTGCATTAGCGGTAGCAACCATTGCTAAAGCATAATTTTTTAGTAAAGATTGTTTGGTTAATTTTGCTGTTTCTAGTGCAAAATCAGTATCTTGGAGTTTGTTTGCAGCTTGTAATAAATGAGCAGCAGTAGTTGAAGCCACATTTCTATACGCTCTTAGAGCAGTCAAACCACCATTTACATGACCAAGAGATTGAGTTATTTCACCTAATGTGGTGTCTGCAGAATTATTGGTTCCGGTAGCGTCAGTAATATTTGTTGCGGCAATACCTACTGTGGTTTTTACGGTTTGTGTGTTGCCAGCATCATTAACACCTACAACGTAGGTCTTTGCACTAGTGTCAAAAACATTTAAAGTATTGAATTTCAAAGAACTTACTACTGCGTCAATTGTATCACTTACAGCTATAGCCTCAGCATTAAGAGCTGCTGTATCATGAGCGTCATTAGTGTCAAGGGTATCAGCTACCCCAAGTTCTTTTAGTCTAGTTGTAAGAGCACTTAATTCAAGTAAGGCAGATTCAGCTAGTTCAAGTAAGTTGATCCCCACCTGGTTATTGGACTCAGCTGCAGAAAAGCTTCGTGAATGGGCTTTTAAGGTATTTGCTATTGATTGAGAACCAGCATCGTTTCCTCCTAAAACTTTAAGACCACTAGCCACCCTTGAAATCGAATCATTTAATGTTCTAGTGATTTTTTTTAGGCTGGCAATCGGAATTGCACTATGAACTGGTATTAAATTTGACAAATTAAACTCCCGAGTTTAATAACGACCAGTTTTTTGTTTTGTTTAATTTATTTGGCACAAAATTTGAAAGTTATTCATATAATTTAGGAAATTGAGAAATTATGAGAGTAAGAAATAGTGTTGCCTTAGAAGAAGAATTAATGCTTTTTCTAACAAATCCAGAGACTTCAAATGATATAAGAGAGGCTGTTGAAAAAGCCAAAAGAATTTTACAATTAAATAAAAATAGTAACTATGCCAATTATACTTTGGCGCTTAATGATACTTTGAGAGCAAATGCAACAGCTCCAATTTCTAATTACGCAAAACCTATAGAAAAATTTAAAAGTATAATTAAAAAAGATCCAAAATTTTTAGAACCTTATTTGATGCTAGCAAAGATTTATAAGGAAATTGATCAGCAAAAACAATATGAAATTTTAGTTGAAGCTAATAAACAATTTCCAGATCATTATCTGATTATGTACGATCTTGCCAATATGAAGTTGTTTAAAACTGGAGAAAAAAAAGATGCTTTAGAACTATTTACAAAGTGTGTTGAAAAACTTCCTCAAGTTGATAGTGCCTGGTCATCTCTAGGGTCGGCTTATGTGATGAACAGACATCTGGAAATGGCTAAAACTTGCTTTGAAACAACACTTTCAATTAATCCGGAAAATCTTAGTGGAACCTTGGGTTTGGGCATATATTTTTTTGAGACCGCAAACTTTGAAAAGGCTAGAGAATATTACGAGAAAAGTCTTATGATTAACAAAGATTCTTTTTGGGCAACCTTTAATATTGCTTTATTGGAGATTCTTCAAGGCAACTTCAAAAAAGGTATAACGTTGTATGAAAAGAGAGATAAACAGATGTTTTTGAAGAAGTATGGTGGAGAAGGTTATCCGGAAATGAAACAAGAAGATTTGGTGCCTGGAGATGACATTAAAAAAATTGTGATTATGAAAGAACAGGGCTTTGGAGATGATATTATGTTTTCGAGATACCTTAAGCCATTTAAAGAGTTGGGTCATAAAATAACTTTTTTAGCAGGGCCTGAGTTATTAGATTTATTTAAACTATCCCCAGATCTAGATGATGTTGAAGTGACAAATTCTTTACCTGAGATGGATCCTACATCTTTTCATTATAGAGCTTTTTTATTAAGTTTACCTTATTTGACTTTAAAACATATAAAAGATAAACCACCTCCATTAAATATTGATATGACAAAGGTAGATGAAAGTAAAATTACTTTTCCTGAAAAAATTAAAAAATTACTACAAACAAAAAAACTCAAAGTAGGTGTTTCCTGGAGTGGTAGCCCAAAACACTGGAGAGATGGTAATAGATCAATTAATCTTGAGTATTTACAAGATCTTTTTGAGCTAAATGATACAGAGTTTTTTGTTTTGCAAAAGACTTATAATAAGGATGATAAAAAATATATTCGTAAATTTAGTAATTTACATAATTGCTCTCAACACCTTAAGGATTTTTTGCATACAGCTTACTTAACCGATAAAATGGATTTAATCTTATCAGTGGATACTTCTCTTGTTCATTTGGCTGGAACGTTAGGTAAAAAAACATACCTATTCTTACCAGCAGTTCCTGATTGGAGATGGGGTCTTAAGGAAACTCAAGACTGGTACCCATCTGTTTCCTTATTAAGACAAAAGAATGTTGACGATTGGACTTTCCCGATTCAAGAATCTATTAGAATTCTTAAAGAAACTCTACGCAGCAGAAGCTGAAATTTGTTGCCATCCCTGATTGATTTCAGCAGTCACTTTTTCAGCACTAGTTAAAAAAGAAAAGTCGTGCTTATCTATAACTCTGCTAACAGCATATCTAATATGTTTGTAAAGATGATCAAGGTTTCTTGCTACTTGTCCACCATTCTCATGATCAAGGCAATTTTGAAGAACTATGGCAATTTTTGAAATTCTTATAGATTTTTCTTCTATAACCTTGGCTCCTTTTTCAAGATTTTCCAGATCCATTAATTCTTTTATAGTTTTGTGCATATCTTTTAAGAGTTTTTCAATCATTTTAATACTCTTTTGAGCACCCTCAGGTAGAATATCGTCTATTGGTTTTTTTTCCATTTCACTATCCTTTAAATAAAGTTACTATAATTTCTAACGACTTATTGTAAAATTGTTTAGCATGACAAAGGTATTTATAGCTCTTTCTACTTGTGATCGGAAAAACATCACCAGAATGTGTCTGGAAAACCTCGCTAATATTGTAAAAAAGGATGGAAATTCGACATTATCTGTTTATGATGATGCTTCTTCAACCTATGACGAAAAATTTCTAAAGAATTATTCTAAAAATGTACTTCGTTTTAGAATTAGAGGAGGAATTGAGCGTTCTAGAGCACGGTCATTTAGAGATTTTGAGTATATTTTTACGGATCATGACCTACTTTATATTACAGATAATGATACCATTCATGATCCATCATTCTTATCAGTTTTAAGAGATATTTATACGCTTTCATCAGTTACTTTTGAAAAAAAAATGCCCGTAGGTATGTTCAATAGTGTTTTTCATTCAACACCCGAAAATATTATAGAAGATAATGATCTTTTGTCTGTTCGAAAAACTTGTCCAGGAGTTAGTCAATGTTATGATCGATCAATGGCAACCAAAATAATTGAATTTTTAAATAAAAACCCAATTTATGAAACACTCTATGGATTTGATTATCACTGGCCTGCATCACTAGGTGTGCCATTCATACAAACTAAAACATCGTATCTTGAACATTTTGCTCGAGATAAAGATGAAAAAGGACTTCATTCAGATTTATCGGAAAAAGATCCACTAAAAGACTTTGAAAGAGATAGAGCTGTTTCTCCAACTCCATATTTAAAAAAAATTAGGATGGAAATTATAAAAAAAATACTTTCAAGTTAGTTTAATCTTTATTGGTTTCCAGCATAGCCGTCAGCATGTTGCCAGTTTCTTGAAATGATGCAATACTTGATTCCATAGATGAGTATTGTCTTGCATATCTTTGGGTCAATTTTTCCATTCGATCTTCGAGTTGTATTTTTTTTTCAGCAACAGTAGACAAGGACTCATTTAAATTACTTATACGTGTATCTATAATACTGTTAAATTTCAAATACACATCTAATTTGTCTTTAACCAAGTCAAGAAAACTTTTTCCATAATAAATTGTGTAATTAGCTGATCCACTTGGGGAATATGTTGCAACAATTCCTTTAGGGTCTCCACTTGCAACAGTAAATGTGCTTCCACTTTTAGATGCTGCTACTCCCCCAATAGTATGGGAATTTGAGCCATTAGTAACAAAAGCATAGCTGCCTGGTTGTGTTTCTGTCCAGCTATAAGCGGTTACAGCAAGGTTGGTATTATTTGTTGTCAGATTGTTTGAAAAAAAAGCTCTAACTATTTCCGAGTTATAATTAAATTGTTCTTCTAATGTTTTGGAATTAAAAGTTAACGATCCATCTCTTTCTGTTTTTATACCAAGGTTTGAAAGATAGTAGGGACCACCTTCATAACCTTTTATGGCTTTTGAGGTCATTGACCTTAGTTGTTGTTGAATTTCTCTTAATGTACTGTCCCCGATTAGAGCACCATCATTGTCTTCAATATCATCATTCAGCGACATCATTCGTATGCTCTCTTGAACTTCATTGTATGTCATGACATAACCTTCAACTAGGTCTTTAACTCCATCCAGATCAACTTTGCTTGCAATTCTAATAGCTGAGGAAGATGTTTTCTTCAAATCTAAAGTGAAGCCATCAAATAAATCGTCTATACTATTAGATGTACGTGTCATTGAAATACCATCTACAGTAAATGCTGAATTTATGCCAGCAACTCTTTGTGTCATATCTGAATTTCCAGCCTGATAGTTGTAAGAAACTCCGCCAACCTCAGTTGCTAAATTGCTTGATCCAGTCACTTTCATTTCATTAGAGGCTCCAGATTCACTTTTCAGCATTAGCATGTAATTGGTTCCATCATAAATTATTGAAGCCAGAACATCTTTAGTTCCATCGTCGTCAGAGTCAGTAGCTGCGTTGTTTATGGAGTCTCTAAGCTCAATTAGTGTGGTAGCAGAGGTTGTATCAATTGAAATTTGATCTTGACCGTTGCTTGTATGAGTTTGACCTCCAGCATCTGATGGATCACTGTTCCAGGTTCCAAAATCTATAGTTAAAGTTCCTGAGCCAACGGTTGAAGTGAGTGCCGAATAAGTAGGACCTGTTAAGGTGTGTTGTGTAGCTAATGTTGTGACAGTGAGACTAGAATCAATTGTAGCCCCTGCTTTTTTACCAGAAGTTGTTATTGTGGCTACAGTTGCATCTGAAGTAATTCCTACATAACCATATTGTTGTCCATTTTTGATCTCACTAATAATGTCTTTAAAATCTTTTAAATTGCTTTTGAGTGTTGCAAAAGCTGATATTTTAGCTTTGTTATTTTCTTCTAATCTGTCTAGACTTTCTTTTTGGGCTGCAGAATCCGCTTCAACTAAAGCTTCTATGATTTCAGTTGTATTTAAACCTGATCCAACGCCAATTTTTGATAATATTTCAGTACCAGCCATTTTTCCTTTTATTTATTTTAAACGACTAGAACGAAACTTGGTTTACTACTGGAATAATACCAGAACATTTTGCATCGTTCTTGACGCTTGAGCTACCATATTCATTGCTGATTGTTGTAGAATCTGAGATTTAGATAGTCTAGCTGATTCTGCAGCAAAATCTGCATCTACAATTCTAGCTCTGGACGCTCTTTGATTCTGAGATACATTAGTCAAGTTGTCTATAACTACGTTCATTCGACTCATAATTGCACCAAATTTAGCTCTTTCCATATGAATTCTATCTAATGCTCTATCTACCACCTTTAATGAATCAACGGCACCTTTAAGTGTTCTGATGTCAATTGTTGACACTTTGTTAAGTGTTGCTGCACCAGGACTGGCTTCGTATAATCCACCTCCAGCATTTCCAACGATTGTAAAAGCTTGAGATGAATGAAATTTAACCGTTCCACCAAATAAGACTGAGTCATTTGTTTGACTAGCATCTAGTACATTATTTGCTCCACCAGTAATTCCCTCATCCATAGTTTTACCCTTCATTACAAAGAACGTATTTGCGTCCGTAACACTAGCAAAGTCAAGATCTTCAATGACGATATCTTCGCCTTCATCTTGAACCAGAATAATGGTTGTATTGTCAGCACTTAGCGTAGCACTAACTCCAGTTGTTCCAGAATATGAATTGAAGGCATCTCTTAAACCGCTTAAATTAGATGCGTTAAGTGCACCAAGTGTAACTGTACATGAAATTGCTTGTGCCGTAGAATTTTTACCATATAGATTAAACCCAAGAGTGTGCGATCCAGCTGCGTTAGTTTGTGCTTTAAGTTCAACTGTTGTTGTAGCTGTTGCACTCACACCTGTATTTTCAAATTTGTCATTTACTAATTTGGCTATTTGCTTCGCAGAGTCTCCAGCTGCAATGTCAACGGTTGATTTTCCTACAAGACCAGTAATGGTCAGATCATCTGTATTTACAATATCACTAGTAATACTTGCTTTAGCATCACCTAATGTACCTTCAGCAGCTAGGTTGTTTGCGGTACCAGCATCTAATACGGTTGTTTCACTTTGATAAGCACCTAAATTATCAATTCTTAGATTAGCTATTGAAATAACGGCTTTTTCTCTCTCATTGGAGCCAATTTGAAAACGTCTGTCTGCAAAGGTTCCGTCAAGTACTGCAATTTCGTTAAAAGTAGTATCTCTTGCTACTCTGTCCATTTCTTGGAGAAGTTGGTGTGCTTCTGTTTGTAAATAAATTCTTTGTTCGGAGTTTAATATGTCGGTTGCTGCCTGAATGGATAATTCGCGAATTCTTTGAAGTGCTTGAGAGTGCTCATCAAGAGCCCCTTCAGCTACTTGTGCCATTGATAATACATCAGCAGCGTTTCTAATTGACATATCTAGTGCTCTAATGGTAGCTGTCATACGATCACTAATCGCCGCACCAGCAGCATCATCACCAGCGTGATTTATTCTTTTTCCCGAAGAAATTCTTTCCATTGCCGAAAGCATTTCTCTTTCAGTCTTTAGCAAACTCTTCATTGAGGCAGAAGTGCCCATACTTGTGTTAATTCCTGGCATCTTATATTTTCTCCGTTTTATTCATATAATTTTCCAATAGAAATTCTGCAAATTAGATGCCAAAAAAAAAGGGGAAGATGGAATCTTCCCCTTTTATACAATTTATACTATATCTTGTGTTTTTTTACTGTAAAACAGCCAATATAGCGGATTGAGCTTGGTTTGCTTGCGCAGCCATTGCTAAAGACGCTTGGTGTAATATAGCGTTTTTAGTTAGAGCTGCTGTTTCTAAAGAAAAATCAGTGTCAAGCAATCTAGCAGCTGCAGCTTTCATGTTCGCTCCTGTAGAAGAAGCTGCACCTTGAAAACCTTTAAGGGCTGATAGATCTGCAGCAATGTTTCCGAGAGCTTTAGCCACATGACCTAGTAAAACATCAGCATCTCCATCAGCACCAGCAGCGGTAGTCGTACCACCTACTGCAGTTATATTTTGAGATGGTCCTACTGCCGTTACTGATGGTGCAGTAGTTCCATAACCTGCAGTGTAAGCAACGTTATACGCAGTTACTGCAGCTTTACCTAAAACGACGAAACTATTGAATTTAGTTTGTTCTAGTATTTGATCAACAGTGTCACCGATTAAAATAGCTTCTGCATTAAGGGCTACAACATCAGTAGTAGCAGCTAGAAGAGCAGCATTATCTGCTTGAACTCCAAGTTCTCTCAATCTTGTAGCTAAATTAGCAATTTCTAAAAGAGCAGACTCACCCATTTGAGCGTAAGAAATACCGTCTTCTATATTTCTAGAAGCTACAGCGTAAGACGCTCCTTGCCCTTTCATAGTGTTACCTACTGAGTGACCAGCAGCATCACCACCATACATGGCCCTAATACCAGTTGATAATCGAGCAATTGATTCGTTCATGCCGTGACGTGCTTTTGTCGCAGCGGCAGCGGCCATGTTTGAACCAATTGCAATATTTGAAACTGAAGGCATAATTTATCTCCTTTTAATTTGTTATTGGATAACAGTTAATATTGCCTGTTGGGCTTGGTTTGCTTGCGCTACCATTGCCATCGCAGACTGGTTTAAAATAGCTGCTTTAGTTAAAGCGGCGGTTTCAAGAGCAAAATCAGTATCCTGAATTCTTGCAGCAGCAGCTTTTAAGTTAGCAGCAGAGTTTGTAGCAACGGCTTGGTACCCTTTAAGGGCTGTCATACCAGCGGCAACATTACCAAGAGACTTAGCAATTTCACCAAGAGCTGTATCGGCACTTGCTGCAGCTCCATTAGCTGTAGTTATATCACTCGTGTTCTTAACAACCAGTGAAGTAGCAGTACCAACGGTAGCTGTATTTCCTGCATCGTTAATTCCAATCGTTATGGCGGTTGCAGCTCCAACCAATTGAACACCGTTAAACTTAACATTGTGGGCAATACCATGAATGGCGTCACCAATTGCTAACGCTTCAGCATTCAATGCTGCTTCATCGGTAGCAGTTAAGAGTGCGGTGTTACCATATTGAACACCAAGTTCACGCATTCTTGTAGTTAGTGCAGCCATTTCTAAAAGTAAAGATTCAGCTGCTTGTAAATAAGATAAACCGTCTTCGCAATTTCGCGCAGCAACGGCATAACTTGCCCCTTTTGCTCCCAAAGAATTTGCTATAGATTGACCTGCGGCATCACCACCATACATAGATCGGATACCAGTAGATAATCTTGCAATTGATTCATTCATCTGGTGTCGCGCTTTAGTAGCAGCGGCTCCAGCCATGGCAGCGCCAACGGCAATATTAGAAACTGAAGGCATAATTTCTCCTTTTTTTAATCATTAACTCACAGTTTTATTTCTATCCATTAACTATTGATATCCATTAAACTGATATTTATAAGTAACTAAACGACGTACTGAGAGATTGTTTAGGAAATGATGAATTAATTTTTTAAAAAGAACAAATTGATTTTTAATAAAAAAGTAATATAAAATATCACTATGCCAGATAAGCTATTCTGTCCTGAATTCGTTTATGAGATCTGTGTTGGTCAAACTGTTGGCGACTTTGTTACAAAAGAGATGACTCTTGAAATGGTTGCTAAGAAGTTTTCATTAGGTTTAAGCGATCATTACCATACGGTTGCGATGGATGAGTTAAGTCTTCCAGCTGAAGAAATTTTGCGTTTTATGTCAGATCAAAAAAATCCAAAATTTGAAGCTAACGATAAAGCTAACTTTTTTGTTTTTTACAAATTAAAATTTAATGGGTTGAAAGGCAAAAGAAAGCTTAAAGGACTTTTTGGTAACGCCTTTGATGGAGTTAAGGAAAAACAATACAATCCAGAAAAAACAGTTATGGAGTTTAAAGCGTTTGTTTTTGCCCTTAGAGCTGGAAATGTTCCTAGAGCTCCGGCTGGCTGGGATATTAATAATGAGCCAGATTTAATGCAACTTGGTGAAATTCTTAAAAAAGAAAGGCCGATTGACGACCTACTCTAGGAGATCATATCAAATAAGTTTAATTGTGAAATTCTTACAAATGCTTTCTGTGAAGCTTCTTGTGAAGTCATCATTGATTGTAGTTCAGTTACAAGTTCTGATAAATCGGCATCTGCTAATTCACTAACATCTTTAGTAACTAATATTTTTCTTTCTTCCATTACATCTCTTTGACGTTCCACAGAGTTTGTTCTAGCACCAACTTTAGCGCGTTGATTAGCTAAATGGTTTTGTATGGCACGCATTTCATCAAGTCGACTTGCAATGGTTTGATCAAAATCATAAACATTTTGAGATCCACCTATGCTATTATTGGCAGCATCAACTGGTTGGAACTGAAAATAGGATGATGGTGTTTCCTGAGATTTTGTAATTGTTGGAATCTGAACATTAATCAATTCAATGTCATAAGCATAATCACTAACTAACTTGAGGGTATTATTTGAATCTTCTAGAGTGGCTACTATATCTAGGTCGGCGGCATTTATAGCTGTGCGAATATCAGATAAATCCGTTCCAGTAATATCTAATGAAAAATCAGCGGATTTAGCGCCAGATTTTACGGTAAAGCTATAGGTTCCAGGGTTTTGATTGTTTAGAGTGATTTTTGCTAAGCCAGTATCTGATTTAGCGGCTTCAACACCCCCATTTGCTGTTCTAATGGAACGACTAATATTGTCAACTGCGGCAAACAAATCAGTACTAACTCCAGCACTAGTTACAATGTCTTGAAATACTGTAGCACCATCGAGTGTTGTCTCAAGTAAACGGCTTTCTGATACTTGAAGGTTTAATACACCTCTATCACCTTTATATGTAACTAATCCTTCTGCATCAATTTCAAATGGTGTGGTTTGAGACTTATATCCAGCATAAATAAAACTACCACCAGAGTCCTGGGTGTTAGCTAGGGACATCAATTCTTTTTTTAGCTCATCAAACTCTAGTGCAATTGCCTCTCTATCTCCAACACCCAAAATGTCATTAGCTGCTTGAATTGCCAACTCATTACATCTTATAAATACATTTTTAGCTCCTTCAAGCGTGCTATCCATTAACTGCAATCTGTCTAATGCGAGGTTTGTATTTTCTAAAAAACGATCTATTTTACTCTTTACATCATTTAATCCAGACAACTGAACTGCACCTACGGGATCATCTGAGGCAAAAATTATATTTTTACCAGATGATATTTTTGCTTGTATACTTTGGATATCCTCCATAGTTCTGGAGAATTGTTTAACCTGCTGCTCGTTAAAAAGTCTGTTACTAATTTTCATAATTTATTTTTAGCAATATTTGTGCCTATTTACTCTTAATAATTTGAACACATTTTATTCAAAGAATTTCGTGCGTGTTTATTTCTCTCAAAAATATAACTTTTCGGTAAGATTTGTCTGTAATAATTGTATGCATTAATTGGGGATGTTTGTAGTGGGCGAGTTTTTTCTCCAAAAATTGGGTCAAAGCCGCTTCCAATATCAAGAATTGTAATATTAGGATTTTTTTCTTTTAAATCATAGCAGAGAATACAAGACATCATTGAACAACATAAAATGTAAATATTGTTGTTGTCAATTTTGTCCTCATTTAACTGAGCAAGGATTTGTTCGTACTTAGAAAATGCATCAATAAGTGGTACAGTAACAAATTTGTCAATATTTAACATTTGTTGGACTTTTTTTAATTTTGCAGGACCTACAAATATTTTTTTTCTTTTTGACTCTTTTATTAATTTGTAAAAGTTTATTAATTTGTTATTCTTTAAATTTTCTTCCACGGTAAGAAAACATTCATAATCAGCAAATTTTGGTTTTAAATTATTTACACTTATAAAACTGTCCCTAGTATTTATTAGATTATCAGTCCATTCCGCAAGATAAACATCTTTATAGTGTCTAATCAATTTTACAAAAGAGATTTCCAAAAGTTTACTTAATTTTTCTGAATAAGGGTGGTCATCACAGTTTTTACCTTTGCCACCAATCATGCATATCAATTCACCATCACCATATTTTATGAAAGTAAAATTTTTATTCTTTTGGAATTTTTTAGTAAAGAAGTCTATTCCAACTTTTTCTTTGCTTTCAAATTCAAATGCATCTGGATATTTTTTATTCAAAAAAGTGATAACTTCTTCTGTTACTTCTTTACAATTTTCAAACAGAACATTTTTGTCTGGGTTTTTAGAGATAATTTTTAAACAATTTTCATGGTTAAGAGTTCTATCCATTTATTTCTCCTATCTTGCAACCACAGCCATTAGAGATTCAAAAAGTTCTTTGGCAGTTTGAATTATTCTTGCGTTAGCTGAAAATGCCTGTTGAAATTGAATTAAAGCTGATGCTTCTTCATCAAGTGAAACCCCTGCCTTTTCATCTTCAGCCGCTTTTGCTTCATTTCTCGTTGCCTCCGCATCTTGAAGGGATAATTGACCACTTCTTACTGTTGAGCCAACCTCAGCAATTGTCGCATTAAAAATATCTTGGAAACTACCCGAGTTT